>CALATR010000389.1 GCA_937891875.1 uncultured Pseudomonadota bacterium
CAGCACGACGCCGCCCGCCCCGACCGCCTGGTACAGCGCGTAGCGATCGATCGGCCGCGAGCGCATCGGCAGGCCGTTGACGTAGAGCACGGTGTACGCGGGAAGGCGCACGGCGACGGGATCGCGGACCTCTGCCATCACCGCACCCTCGGGCACGGTCAGCCACTCGGGTGGCGAGGCCCCCGGGACCGAGGTGGCGCCGAGCAGGGCGACCGCCATGGCGTCCCGATCGCCGCTGATGGCGACGTCCAGGTAGTGGGCAGCGTGCACGGCAGCGGCCACGTCCGGCGTGACCAGGGTGGTCAGGCACGCCACCTGGCGCATGGCTGCCGAGTGTGCAGGCCGAAAGTCACTGATCGAGCGTGCATTCGCGGCGGCACCCGCCTGCTCGAGCGAGGCGCTCAGGGGGGCGAGCCCGGTGTCCCCGGAGCAGGTGACCTCCTCCTCCACCGCCGGCGCGTCGGTGTCGCCCACCGCGTCGGTGTCGTCATCCAATGGGACGCCGTTCTTCGGAGCATCGGTGGCCGGGGCGGACCCCAGCGCGACGAGCAGCAACAGGAGCAGGTTCAACGCGGGTACCTGTTGGTGGTGAGGGTGTACGACACCATGCCCTGGATCTCCCAGCTGCCGTTGAAGAAGCCCTGCAGCCGGTACTCGAAGCCCGTCGGCTTGTCGCTGTCACCGAACGGCAGGTGCATCACCCGCGCGCCCACGCCGACCCGCCTCCAGCCGACGGTCGCGAGCGGCCCGAAGCGTACCCGGTTGTTGTTGTTGAGCAGGGCGCCCACGGAGATGTTCAGCCACTGCCGGCTGCCGTCCGAGGAGCCGATCTGGCGGGTGTTGTACAGCGGCAGCGTCTCCAGACTGACCGACACCGCGGTGCTCCCGCCCACGTCGCAGCCCATGCCCAGCACCGGCGAGGCTGCTCCCGCCACCGGCCCGGTGGCGAACTCCCAGGAGCGGCCCGGGTCGAACATGCCGCCCGCCATGCCGATCAGCCGACGGCAGGTCATCGGGACGGGGTCCTTCACGTCCTCGATGGTGTCCACCGAGACCGACGTCTTCTCTTCGGCTTCCTGGGCGGAGGCCGCGGGCGACAGGAACAGGATGAGGGCTGTGAAGAAGGTCATGGCCGCACGGTAGCAGAAGGGTCTGCCGCCTCTGTGTTCCAGGGATCGTCGCCCTTCACCCGCGGGCGCGCGTTCAGCGCCGCTTCCTGCAATCGTCGTGCTTGCACCATCACTTCGAGCGCCTCCTCCGAACGGCCCAGGTGCATGAGGTGCGCCGCGCGGACCCGGAGCGCACGCGGGTCCGCGGGCGCTCGGGAGCGAGCGAGGTCGATCGCCGCGGCGATCTCGTCATCATCAGCATCGATCGCCAGGAGCGCCTCGGCGAGCGCGAGGGCGGGATCCGGGCCGGCGATCGGATCGGCAGCCGCGCGACGCAGGGGATCGAGCGCGTCTCGGGTCCGGTCGAGCTGAAGCAGGGCCAGGCCGACGGCACCGTGGGCAAGGGCGGCGTCGGGGGTGCGCTGGAGCTGGGCCTGCAGCAGCGGCAGCGCGTCGGCGGGCTGACCGAGGGCCAGACGGGTCATGCCGAGCAGATAGCGCACGTCGGGGTTCTCGGGATCATCGGCGAGCACCCGCGCCAGATCGTCCGCGGCCCCCTCCAGCTGACCGAGCTCCCGGCGACACGCCCCGCGCACGACCCGGACCCGGCTGGCCTCCGGCACGGAGCGCAGTGAGGCATCCAGATCGGGCAGGACCTCGGCACACCGTCCCTGCCGCCTGGCGATCTCCCCGCGCAGGGCAGCGAGCCCGGGCTGGTCCCGACCGATCGCGGAGGCGCGCTCCAGCAGCGCACGCGCTTCGGGGAGACGTCCCGCACCCAGCTCGAGCTCCGCCGCCTGGGCGAGCAGGCCGACGTCGTCGGGAGCCGCGGCGAGCATGACGCCGAGGACCTCGAGGGCGCCATCGGGATCGCCCGAGAGCTGCAGGGCCCGGACGAGGAGCTGGCGGGCAGCCTGCACCCGGGGATGATCGGCAACGAACGTCCGCAACAGCGGGACCGCCTCCGTCGGCGGGCGGGTCCGGGCCAGCACGACGAGGGCGTCGACCCGCTCCTGGAGATCGGGATGATCCTTGGGATCGGGGAGCACCGCGTCGGCCTCGGGAGGCGCGCCAGACAGGTAGCCGAGCGCGGCGAGGGCCTGGGCGGTGGTCGGATCCGGGGCGGACGACGCGCGCTGCAGGGGCTCGGGCCGCTCCGCCCGCCAGGTCGACACCCGGGCCGCCCACCCGTCCGACCGCGAGGTGTGCCCGGCCAGGTCGGTCGCCTCGCCAGGATCGGAGCGCCAGGCGTACAGCTCCGGCCGCGGCGCGTCGATGTAGCGGTGGGCGTCGTCCTGCCAGACGTGGAGCGCGGCCAGGCCCAGGGCATTGCGCTGGTGGTAGCTCTCGCCGTACACGACGCGATCCCCAAGCGGCTCGGCCAGCAGGGAGCGACCGTCCACCCCGTCCAGCACCACCCCCGCGGCCTCGGCCAGGGTGGGCGCGACATCGGCCACCGAGACGGGCGTGCGCACCACCCCCGGGGCCACGCCCGTGCCGGCCACGACCAACGGTACGTGCATGGTCGAGCGGTAGACGAACTGGCCGTGGGTGGTCTCGCCGTGGTCGCCGCGCCCCTCGCCGTGGTCGCCCGCCGCGACGATGAGGTGCGCCCGCTCCCGGCTGCGCAGCGCCTGCACGACCCGGCCGACGTGGTGGTCGGCGAAGGCGATCTCGGCGGCATACGGATCGTCGAACCGCCGGGCGAACTCGGGGGGCGGAGTGAGCGGGTGGTGCGGGTCGTACACGTGCACCCAGAGGAACACGGGCTCCTCACGAGACTGAACGTCCAACCAGGCGATCGCGCGATCGGCGACCTGGTCCGCGGTTCGGGTGCCGCCCGCGTCGTGCACGCCCTCGATCCGGCTGACGTCGAAGCCGTCGTGATACCGGTCGAAGCCACGATCCAGGCCCAGCCCGCCGTCCAGCACCACCGCTGCGACGAAGGCCCCGGTGCTCCAGCCCCCATCCCTCAAGGGCTCGGCGATGGAGGCGAGGGTCTCCGGGAGCGGCTGGCCGTTGTCCCGGACCTGGTGGCGATCCGGGTACAGGCCCGACAGCATCGACGTGTGCGACGGCAGGGTCAGGGGAGCTGTCGCCATGGCCTCGTCAAACCGCAGCCCCTCTGCCGCGAGCCCATCCAGGGTGGGACTCGGCGAGGGGGTGGCCCCCCAGGCTCCGATCGCGTCGGCCCGGGTCGTGTCGAAGGTGACCAGCAGCAGATCCGGCTTCGGGGGGGGCTGGGGGGTGCATGCGAGGCCGATGGATCCGACCAGCGCGAGCCCACCTGCCAGCCAGGAGCACTTCACCGCAAGAGCCCGCGCCCGCCGAGCACGCCTTCGACGACGTCCGCGGCCTGGCGACCGGCATCCAGTCGCGCCTGCTCCCTCGCCGCCTCCGCCATGGCCTGCAAGCGCACCGGATCCGCGAGCAAGACCTCGACCCGGCTCACCGCGGCGTCCAGGTCCCAGCCCTGCTCCACGAGGACCTCGGCCGCACCGACCTTCTCCAGACCGCGGGCGTTGTGCTCCTGGTGGTTCTCGGTCACGTTGGGGCTGGGCACCAGCAGGGAGGCCAGCCCCACGGCGGTCAGCTCCGCCAGGGTGGTCGCGCCCGCCCGGCACACCGCGAGGTCGGCGATCCCGTAGGCGAGCCCCATGCGGTCTTCGTAGTCGACCAGGCGCACCCCATCGGGCACCTCCCCGTCGAACGCGGCCAGCACCTCATCGTGGTAGCGCCGGCCGGTGAGGTGCAGGACCTGGTAGGTCCGGTCGCTCCGGCTGGCGCAGGCGATGGCGAGCTCGTTGATCCGCGCCGCACCCAGCGATCCACCGACGAACATCACGATCGGTCTGGCCGGATCGAGGCCGTAGCGCGCCGCGGCCTCCGCCTCGTCGCCGACCAGGATCTTCTCGTTCACCGGCACTCCGACGACCTTGCGCGGGGCCTTGCCCGGCAGCCGCCCACCGGTCTCGGCGTAGGTGAGCAGGACCGAGTCCGCGACCCTGGCGCACAGCCGGTTGGCGAGGCCAGGGGCGACGTTGGCCTCGTGCACGACCCGGCCCTTGCCCAGCGTCCACGCGGCGAGCACGGGGGGTGCGGAGATGTAGCCACCGACACCGAGGACCAGATCCACCGAGTCCTCGCGCAGCTGGCGGCGCGCCGCGAGCACGGATCCGGCGAGCTCCAAGGCGAAGCGGACCTTTCCGAGGATCCCGCCGCGGGGGAAGGCAGGGGCCTGCAAGGCGCGGAAGGTGTAGCCGCGGGCGGGCGCCACGCGGCCCTCGAGCCGCGCCTCGTCTCCGTAGTACAGCACATCGTGACCGCGCTCCCGGAGCTCGTCACCCATCGCGAGCGCCGGGTAGACATGTCCACCCGTTCCGCCGCCCGCCAACGCGATCCTCGCCATGTCTGCCTCTCCTGGGGAGCCCGCAGCTAACCCCGGTACGGGGAGCGCGTCACGAGGAGTCGTAGACGGCGGTCTGGATCCGTGGCATCTTTGTCCCATCCCGGAGAGGCCCCGTCAGGACGAGGTATCGATTTTCGTCATCAAGACGTGAAGCGAGCGGCCCGACGTGACACTCTGAGAACACACGCGACGAGCTTTCCTGGAGGAACACATGCGCTTCACCCTTGTCGGCACCTCGACCGTCCTGGTTGCTGCGGCCTTTGCATCCGGCTGCGCCACCGTGGACAGCGACCTCGAGTACCGCGGCAGCCTGTCCAACATGCAGACCCACGGCGTCGTCCTGTTCGAGGACGGTGAGACCGGTCATGCCGCCATGATGGACACCACCTGCGTCATCGACCCCGACGGCGGCGTCGCCGAGGACGTCGACGTGAGCGATGGCGAGGAGTCCGTCCTCGACGGCACCGCCAGCTCGGACGACAGCCACGTCCTCACCCGGGTCAAGGGTGAGCTGCACACCATCACCACCCAGCTCGACACCAGCGGCTGGTCCATGGACGTCCCGCAGACCGCCCAGGTGGACGTGGGTGACCTCGACGTCATCGACGCTCGCTTCACCGCGGACAAGGGCATGGTCGTCCTGGGCTCCTGCGAGCTCAAGTGGCTGGACAGCAACAACCTGGTCACCCAGGCCATCCAGTTCGACGACGTCGGCTGCACCGGCATGGACCCGACCTTCGACGTCGACCGCGCCTCCGGCACCGCCTTCGTCACCATCGACGGCGCCATCCAGGCGATCACCCCCGACGGCGCCACCCTGCTCGCCCAGGGTGACCTGTTCGAGTTCAGCCCCGACCAGGGCGGACTCATCGTCGGGAGCGCAGGCGCCAGCGTGGTCAGCTTCGTGGGCGTGGACGGCACCACCCTGTGGACCACCGACCTCGGCCTGAACGTCGTCGACGTCGCCGACCTCGGCGCGCGCGGCCACATGGCCGTCATGGTCGAGGCTGGCGAGTCTGCCGGCCGCATGATCGAGCTCGACGCCACCACCGGCGAGATCACCCGCCAGTTCGACCTGCCCTCCCCGGCGGACATGGTCATCTCGGCGAACGGTCGCACCATCGCGATGGTCCTGCCCAACGCGGTCCACTACTACAACCTGCGCGACGCCAGCCTGTAGGCATCGGCAAGACGCAGCTTCGTCGCACAATCTCGCCCGGCCAGTCAGGCCGCGGACGAGGCATCGACTCCCGAGGCGCCCTCCAGGGCCTCGGGAGTTCGTGCATTCGGGTGCGATTTGTTGAAGGATGTCCGGGTCCCGCACACGAACGGGAGGCATGGATCGAGAGGCTCCGGAATGGAAGACGAAAAAGAGCTCGTCGAAGCGCTTCAGCGGGGGGATGCCCGGGCGCTGGACACGTTCTACCGAACGTACGCGCGCACGGTGCTCGCCTGGGCGATCCGCCTCGGCGGACCGCGCCTCGACGCCGAAGACATCGCGCAGGACGTGTTCGCGGTGGCCTTCCGCCGGATCGGGAGCTTCCGCGGTGACTCTCGACTCTCCACCTGGCTGTTCTCGATCACCCGCAACGTGATCTACAACGCCCGCCGTCGGGCCGCGATCCGCCGCATGGTCGCACTCGACGCGGTGCCCGAGCCCGCCGCCGGCCAGCCCCTCGCCGACGCTCACCTCGAGCGCCACCAGCGCCGGGAGCAGGTCCAGGCCGCGCTCGAGCAGCTGAAGAGCAACCAGCGCGAGGTGCTGGTGCTCATGGACCTCGAGGGTCGGACCGCCCCCGAGGTCGGCGAGATGATCGGCATCCCGCCCGGCACGGTCTACAGCCGGCTGCACTACGCCCGCAAGGCCTTCGCGGCCGTGCTCGACCGCATGGAGGCCGAGGAGAACAAGGCCCTGGCCGGCGCCAGCTCCGTCGCCATGGGCGGCGCGGGCAGCGTTCGGGGTGGTGGACGTTGAGCAAGGACCGCCAGGATCCGGGTCCCGACGCGCGCCTGCAGGCGCTGGCGGAGTGGACCGAGCCTACCGAGGCGGAGGTCGACCGCGTGCTCGCACGTCGGGTCACCCGCTCGGACATGGCACGGCTCGACGCCATGGGCCTCGATGCTGCGGATGGCACGCGCTTGGACGCCGCCGCCGAGCGGATCCGTCCGAAGGTCTTCGCCGCGGCGCCCCCGGCCCGCGACCCCCGCTCCCGCGCCTGGGCCAACCTGACCGAGCCCACCGCCCGCGAGCTCGCTCGCGTCGTGTCCTACGCTCCCGACGACTCGGTCGCCGAGGCCACCCTCCCGACGCAGGAGGAGGTGCGCCGCCTCGTCGAGGGCCCCGTGCCCGCGCACTGGACCGAGCTCACGTCCCCGACCGACCACGAGGTCGCCGCCCTGTGCGCCCGCCGGGGAGAGCTGCAGGGCCGCATCGCCCGCCAGCGCCGCCGGGAGCTGCTCGGTCGCCTGATCGGCGGCAGCGCGGCAGGCCTCGCCGCCATCGGCGCCGCCGCCGTCGCCCTCGTGCTCGTCGGCCTGCCTGGTCCCGCGGACACCTACGGCACGCCCGACCTCCCTGTCGGCGTGACGTCGACCGTGCCCTCGGCCGACATCGTCGACCTCGGGCCCAGCATCGACATGACCGTGCACACGGTGCCCGACTTCGCCGAGACGGTCGTGCAGATCGCCCAGGCAGACGCCCAGGCCACCGTGGTGGACGTGCTCTCCGGCGGTACCCGCTTCGACGTGGACCCGCGCGGCGTCCACCGGCACCTCACCGTGCGCGCCCGCGACGTCGAGGTCGTGGTCAAGGGCACGGTCTTCACGGTCGACACCCTGGCCGACGCGGTCGTCGTGGGCGTGGAGCGGGGCAGGGTGCAGGTCACCTCGCCAAAGGGAACGATCTTCCTGACGAAGGGCATGCTCTGGCGCTCGGACTCGGGCATGGTCGCCACCGGCGCGCCCGAGCCCAACGCCATGACCACCAGCACCTCGAGCGACGTCGAGGACGGGGTGACCGACAGCGTCATCGCCACGGATCAGGACCTGGACGCACAGCTCGAGGAGGCCATGGCCGAGGCGGCCGAGGCGGCCCGCGCCGAGGACGAGCCCGTCGTCGCGGAAGACCCGGTCGTCGCTCCGGAAGAGGCGATCGCCGCGGAGCCGGAGGGCACCGACGCTGCCGCAGCCGACGACCCCGCCGAGGGTGCGGCCAACGAACCCGACCTCGAGACCACCGCCGCCGCGGAGTCCGAGGAGGGCGAAGCTGCAGCGGAGGGCGAGGGTCAGCTCGACGCGGCACCCGGGCAGGCCGAGACCGAGGGCAGCGCCGACGGCGAGCCCGATGCGGTCTGGCCACCGAAATCTTGGGGCGGGGACACGGCTGACGCGGCAGCCCAGACGTCGAACAGCACGCAGGGGGGGGGCGTGCGCTTCGACGGCGAGGTCGCGAGCGCGGAGGAACGGGCCGACCGCTACGTCGACGATCTCTCCCGGCTGCACAGGCTCGACCAGCGCAACAGCGAGCGCGCCTCGCCCATGTCGCTGCTGCGGGCCACCGATCGCTTCATCCAGGACGCCGACGCGCGGCTGCACCGCCCCGCTCACGACCTGCGCATCGACATCGCCCGCCGGGTGTCCAACCCGACTGTCTTCGACGAGGTCGTGATCGACGTGCTCGATCGCTACCCCGAGCACCCGCGCGCCCAGCTGCTCCATCTGGAGCGCGGCGTGCGCTGGTACACGGTCGACCGGGCGGATCTGGCGATGCAGGCCTACCGCAGCGCGGCGAACAGCGACGGCCCGGCCACGGTCGAGGCGCTGCTGGCTCTCGCCACCTGTGCGCTCGAAGAGGACGAGGAGCCCATCGCACTCGATGCCCTCGAGGAGGCCCACGCCAAGGCCACCTCGGACGCGGAGCGCCAGGACATCGAGCTGCGCATGCAGCGCGCCGACCTCCGCCACCCGCAGGAGTAGGGCTCCGACCGGCGCGTCAGAACCTCGTCGGCTGGCCAACTCGGCCGGGCGGGGCGACGACCGATCGTGACGCCGACCTCACCCGGCGGACTCGACCTCGCCGGCGGGCGAATCGTCGGCGGGGCGCATCACTGAGTGGCGGCTCAGTCTCCGATCCAGGGAGTTGCCTGACGGTCTGTTAGACGATA
>CALATR010000390.1 GCA_937891875.1 uncultured Pseudomonadota bacterium
ACGGGTCGTAGGTGCCGGCCATGCGGACCAGGCGCTGCTGGGCACCGATCACGATGCGGCCCTCGGCGACCACGTCGCCACCGTCGTCGGACACGATGCGCAGGGTGAAGGGCTGGCGGTAGACCTTGCCCTGCCAGCTGGCGGCGATGAGCACGTCGGGCGCCATGACCATGCGGCGGGGGGCGGGGGCCGGCGTCGGGTCCGCCTCGGTGGTGCCGGAGGCGTCGGGCGCGGTCGCCGGCTCGGTGGTGCCGGAGCCATCGGGCTCGGTGGCGGGCTCGGTGGTGCCGGAGGCGGCCTGCGTGGTGGCGTCGGCGGGCTCGGTCTCGTCGAGCGGGGGATCGGCGGACGCCGCAGGCTCCTCGGTCGGGTCGGGGTCGGTCTCCAGGCCGTCCGGGGCGGTCGGCGGGATCGTGGTCGTGGCCGGCGTCGAGGGGTCGGCGGAGGGGGTCTCGTCGGGCTCGGTCGTGCCCGCGGCAGCGGGGTCAGCGGTGGCTTCGATCTCGGGATTCTCCTCGTCGATCGCCCCCTCTTCAGGAATTTCGTCGACCTGTTCGTCCGCCATGCCCGCCTCGGGGCCGCCGGCGACCGCCTGACCTGCGGTCTCTCCGATGGGCTCGCCGACGCCTTCCCCGTCCTCCGCGGCGACCCCGTCCGGTGCGAGCACGGCAGCCCCGTCGGGGGTCACGAACCAGCCCAGCGCAGGGCCGACGACGAGCACCGTCAGGGTCAGCCCGACCAGCAGCAGGCCGCTGACGAGGAGCAGGCCGGTGGCAAAGCGCGGGGCCCCGCCGCGATCGGGCTCCTCTTCGACCGGCTCGGGCAGGGGGGCGGCGACCTCGGCGTCCCCGTCGGAGTCCTCGGCGAACGCGACGATGGTGTCCGGGTCCTTGCCCGAGCGTGCCCCGGCGGGCCGCGGGCTCGCCGGCTGGGGGGTGTCCAGCGAGTCCGGAGTCAGGGTGCTCGTCGCCTGCGGGGCGATGGTCGGCCCGGGGAGGCGCCCGACGATCACGTCCTCGTCCTCGTCCTCGGGCTCGGAGGACTCGCTGCCGTAGGCGGTGGGCTCGAGGGTGATGGGCTCCGAGGAGGCCGTGCCGCGCACCATCGCCAGCAGGTGGGGGTGGTCGGCCAGCAGCTCTTCGGCGAAGGCGAGCACGGTCGCCGGGCGATCGTCCCGGTCGCGGGAGAGCGCCTTGGACACCGCCCGGGAGACCCGCTCGGGCACGGTGGGATCGGCCTCGTGCAGCGGGATGACGTTGCACTCCAGCGTCGAGCGGATCGTGACCTCGCCGCGATCGTCCTCGAAGGCGCGGCGGCCGGCGATCAGCTCGTAGACCATGCCGGCGAGCGCGAACACATCGGTGCGGACGTCCACGCTCTTCGCGTCCAGCACCTGCTCGGGCGCCATGTAGCCGGGCGTGCCCATGGCCACGTTGTCGCGGGTGTCGCTGTCGACCTCGTCGAGCACCTTGGCGATGCCGAAGTCGCTGACCTTGGGCACGAGGCCGCCGCCGACCCGGGCCAGGAGCACGTTCGCCGGCTTGAGGTCGCGATGCAGGACCCCGGCGGCGTGGGCGGCGTGCACCCCGGCGATGACCGGCGCCACACACTCGAGCGCCTCGTCGACCGGGATGGCCCCCCGGGAGTCGATGAGCTCCTCGAGGGTGAGGTTGTCGACGTACTCCATCAGCAGACCGAACTGGCCGTCCAGCTGGATGATGTCGGTGACGGCGACCACGTTGGGGTGGCGCAGCTGGGCCTGGATGCGACCCTCGAGCAGGAGCCTGTCCGCGAGCTTCTTCTTCTTGAAGAGCAGCACCTTGAGCGCGTGCAGGCTGCCGAGCTGGAGGTGCCGGACCCGGTACACCTCGGCCAGGCCACCTCGGCCGATGACGGCCTCGACGACGTAGCGATCCTCGACTCGCTGGCCCGGCGTCAGCATCAGCGCGGCTCCCGGCCGAGGCGCCCGTTGGTGCTGACGCCGATGGAGACGAAGGTGGTGAGCGGGTTGTTGGTCGCGACGACCGTCTGCAGCGCCGTCGCCGAGAAGCTGACGTTCTCCCTGGCCCGGAGCACGGCGGTGCCGCCCACGCGCAGGTTGCTGAACGACAGCGCGGCGAAGCGGTCCGGGTCGGTCTGGTCGAGGTTGCCGAAGTCGAGCCCGCCCGGGCGCGCGTAGAAGATCACGTCAGGACCGACGGAGAACGCCGAGTTCCAGCCAAAGAGCATCCGTGCGGTCGCGCTGCCCTCGGGGTTGGGGGCGTTGACGACGGTTCCGTCCACACCGGTGTAGTTGCGGGTGTTCGGGAAGCGATACCAGCCGGCAGCCTCGACGTAGCCGCTCCAGTACACCCCCTTGGCCCCGATGAGCCCACCGCGGCCGACCGACGTCACGAAGCCGACGTCGAACGTCCCCTCTCCGAGGTTCGTGATGCGCTGCCGCGTCTGGGAGGTGAGCTGACCGAAGCGCAGGTCCAGGCCGACCGCCCAGGTGACCGGGTCGCCGTAGAGCTCGTCCAGCACGGTGCCCTTGGCGCGGGTGGTGATGACGCCGACCCCGTGGGTGGTCGCGCAGGCGGACAGGCCGAGGGAGGTGCAGACCGGGCCGTCCGAGCGGTTGGCGTGCACCCGCATGTAGGGCACGGCGAGCTCGGCCTCGAAGCGCCCCTGGGCGCCGACCGTGACGATGAGCTTGCCCGCCAGGGTGGAGATGCCCTCGTCCACGTCGATGGTGCTGC
>CALATR010000391.1 GCA_937891875.1 uncultured Pseudomonadota bacterium
CCAGCAGCTCGAAGAGGCTGCCGCCGTCGCCCACGACCGCGGAGAAGCTTGTCTTGCTGGGGTCACCCTTGTAGGCGTCGAGCCAGGAGGTGAACGTGCTGTCGCCGATGCTGCTGCTGTCGTCCTCGTCGGAGATGACGACGACGGCGAGCACCGCGTCCTCGCGGAGGAAGCCGGCGTTCTCGTTGTCGATCAGCGGGGAGGTCAGGGCGGCGTACGCGGCATCCGCCCCCTTCTCGGCGCCGGAGCCGGACGCGCCCAGGTCGGTCGCCTGGCGGAACTCGGAGACCGGGTCGCCGACGCCCTTCTGGATGACCGGGGTCGGGCCCTGGAAGATGCCCTTGTGGCCGTCGGTGTCCATGTCGGTGGACACGACCGCGATGCGGTAGTCGATGCCGAGGGTGTCGAAGGAGTTGAGGAAGCTCTCGAAGCGGTCTCCCAGGTGGGAGACGATGTCGCTCATGGAGCCCGAGTTGTCGACGACCCAGAGCACGTCGACGTCACCGACGTCGGGCTGGGTGAAGATCTGCTCGTTGATGGCGGTCTGGGCGCCGGAGCCCTTCGCGTCCACGACGGCGATCGGGGTGTCGGGGTCGTTGCTGTCGACCTGGACCTCGACCGTGTACTCGGTCTCGGCGCCCGCGGTGAAGCCGACCTGGAAGGTGAAGCTCTCGGTGGGGGCGAGCTTGGCCGGGCCGCCGATCAGGTTGAACGTGGCCGCACCGGCGCCCTCGAGGCGGATGTCGGTGACGTCCAGCTCGGCATCGCCGACGTTGGTCACGGTCACCGTCTGGGGCACTGCCGGGCAGTCGACCAGGCGCCAGCCGAAGGAGATCTCCGCCGGCTCCACCCGGATGTCGGGAGCGGGGGCGTTGGGGTCGATGTCATCGCCGGTGTCGGTCCGGGGGTTCTCCTCGTCCGGGTCTTCCCACAGGTTGTACTCGCTGCAGCTGACGAGGACGGTTGCCGGGAGGGTCAGCACCAGAAGATGCGGGGCGAGGCGGGAGAGGAATCGCACGGGGCCTCCAGAGCGGCGTAGCGAGAACGGGGGCGGCTGGACGAAAGCGTCGATGTACAGCCGAAGAACGGGGGTACCCGGTGGTCGGGTCCCGGGATCGGCGCATACTAACCGAGGTGAGGGGAATGTGAAAGGGGTGTGACGTACTGCCGCGGATCCGGTGTCCGTCGGAGCCGCCCACCCCGTCCGATCACAGGGACTTTGCCCCGTCGATGATCGCCTGGACCACGCTGGGATCGGCGAGGGTGCTGGTGTCGCCCAGCGCCTCGGGCTGGCCCTCTGCGACCTTGCGCAGGATCCGGCGCATGACCTTGCCGGAGCGCGTCTTGGGCAGGCCGGGCACGAACTGGAACAGATCCACCCGCGCGTGGGCGCCGATCTCCTTGCGGATCTGCTGGTTCATGAGGGTCTCGATGTCGTCGCCGGGCTCATAGCCGGGCTGCAGCACGATGTAGGCGTACACGCCCTGGCCCTTGATGGGGTGGGGGAAGCCGACCACGCCGGCCTCGGCGACGGCCTCGACGCTCACCAGGGAGGCCTCGAACTCGGCGGTGCCCATGCGGTGCCCGCTGACGTTGAGCACGTCGTCCACCCGGCCGGTGATCCAGTAGTAGCCGTCCTTGTCACGGCGGCAGCCATCGCCGGTGAAGTAGCGGCCGGGGAAGAGCGAGAAGTAGACCGAGACGTAGCGCTCGTGGTCGCCCCAGACGGTGCGCGCCATGCCCGGCCAGGGCATGTCGATGCACAGGCGGCCCTGGCCAGGACCGCGGATGATCCGGTCCTTCTCGTCGAGGAGCAGCGGGAGCACCCCGGGCACCGGAAGCGTCGCGCTGCCGGGCTTGGTCGGCGTCGCCGGGGCGATCGGCGTGATCATGTGGCCGCCGGTCTCGGTCTGCCACCAGGTATCGACGATGGTGCAGCGGCCGTTGCCGACCACCTCGTGGTACCAGATCCAGGCATCCGGGTTGATCGGTTCGCCGACGGTGCCGAGCACCCGCAGGCTCGACAGGTCGTGCCG
This sequence comes from uncultured Pseudomonadota bacterium, assembly GCA_937891875.1. GTDB lineage: Bacteria > Myxococcota_A > UBA796 > UBA796 > REDI01. The sequence goes on from CALATR010000391.1 coordinate 2,037, forward strand.
GCGGACCGGCTCGTCGCCGTGGGCGGCCAAAGCGCGGATCGCGGTGGGGGCGGTGTAGAAGACGGTGATGCCCAGTCGCTCGACCATGTCCCAGTAGCGACCCGGGTCCGGGTACATCGGCGTCGACTCGAACATGACCGTGGTGGCGCCGTTGCAGAGCGGTCCGTACACGATGTAGCTGTGACCCGTGATCCAGCCGACGTCGGCGACACAGGCGTAGACGTCATCCTCGCGGACATCGAACACGTTCTGGTGGGTGTAGCTGGTCCAGGTCAGGTAGCCGCCGCAGGTGTGCAGCACGCCCTTGGGACGGCCGGTGGATCCCGACGTGTACAGGATGAACAGCGGGTCTTCGGCCGCGCAGGGCACCGCGTCCAGGCTGTCGGGCGCGCTGGCAACGGCGTCATGCCACCACACGTCGCGTCCCTCGACCCAGCCCACGTCAGCACCCGTGCGCTTGAGCACGAGGACCTTCTCCACGCTGTCCTCGCCGACGAGGGCGTGATCGGTGGTCTCCTTGAGCGGGATCGGGCGACCGCCGCGCAGGCCCTCGTCCTGGGTGATGACGATCTGGGCGCGGCAGTCGCGCACGCGATCACGCAGGGCATCCGCCGAGAATCCGCCGAACACGACGCTGTGGATGGCGCCGAGGCGGGCGCAGGCGAGCATCGCGACCGCGGCCTCGGGCACCATGCCCATGTAGATGATGACGCGCTCGCCCTTCTTGACGCCCAGCTCGCGCAGCGCGTGCGCCGCCTGGCAGACCTCGCGGTGCAGGTCCCGGTAGGTGATCCGGCGCACGTCGCCGGGCTCGTCTCCCTCCCAGAGGATCGCGACCTTGTCGCCGCGATCGAGGAGGTGCCGGTCGAGACAGGACTCTGTCACGTTCAGCTCGCCGTCCCCGAACCAGCGCACGGGGCCGTCGGCGATCTCGTGGAAGTTGCCCTCGAGACCCTGGGTGGGCTCCCGCATCCATTGCAGGCGCTGCTTGGTCTCACGCAGCCAGAATCCCCCTGGATCGTCCATGCTCGCCGCGTAGGCCGCCCGGTATCCGTCCATGGTCGTCATGGGATTGGGGGAGCCTTCCCGTACGCGAGCCGGGACGTCGTACACTTCTGACATGCGGAGCCTCCTACGAGTGCGGGCGCAGACTGTACACGGTGTGTTCCAGCCGGTGGGGTAGGCTCTCGGTGGAACCGTCCGCGAGCCCGCGGGTCCCGAGGAGCGATGGCCGACCTCACCGTCACCACCACTGTCGAGGCGTGGACGCGTCGGCGCAACCAGCAGCGGTTCCTGGATGAAGGCATGCGTGCCCTCGCCATCGGGCTTGTGCTCGGTGGCGGTACCGTGGCGCTCGTGGTGTGGGTGCC
>CALATR010000392.1 GCA_937891875.1 uncultured Pseudomonadota bacterium
CAGGGTGCGCAGGGCCTCGACGCCAAACGTGTCGACGATGGGCTGCAAGTAGGGCTGCATGGGACCTCCAGTGGCCCCAGCCTAGCGCTACTTGCCGACCGCACTCTGTACGGTGAGCGTGCCCTGCAGCAGCTGCAGCTCGATCCAGGCCAGCTGGCGGTCGGAGCGCGCCTTGGCCGCCTGGAGCTTGGCGTCGAAGACCGCCACCCGGGCCTCCAGCACGTCCCGCTGCACCGCCCGCCCGACATTCGCCCGCGCTTCTTCCGCCTTCAACGTCTCTTCCGCCAGCGCGACCTCCTGGTCGGCCAGGGTGATCTGCTGCTCGGCGATCGCCAGGACCCGCGCCTGCTTGGCCACCTGGGCCAGCACGTCGCGCTCCCGACCCTCCAGCTCGTTGCGGCGCTGGGCCTCGGTCGCGGCCGCCCGGGCCACCTCGCCCCGCGCCGAGCGATTGCCCAGCGGCACGGTCAGGGTCGCCGTGCCCTGCAGGTTGCGGTTGTTGGCGTCGGTCGGGTCCTCGTCCCCGACCTTGTTCGTGACCTGGGAGAAGGTCGCGCTGCCGTCCAGGGTCAGGCTCGGCAGCAGCGCGTGCTTGGCCATGGACAGCGAGATCGCCGCCTGGTCCACCTGCTGGCGCAGCACCACGAGGTCGGGATTGCCGTTCCGCGCGGCCTCCATCGCCGCCTCCGGGCTCGGGGGCGCGGGCAGGCTGGGCACCACGTCGTCCTGGGTGCTCACCGCCTCGCCGGGCTGCCGTCCGATCAGCACCAGCAGGGTGTCGCGGCTCTCGGCGGCCAGCTGCTCCGCGTCCGCGAGCGCCTTCTTCGCCCGCACCACCTCGGTCCGCAGGCGGGACACGTCGACCGGTGCTACCCGGCCTTCTTCCAGCTGCAACGCCCCGATCCGCAGGGCCTCCTCCGCGACCGAGACCCGCTCCCGGGCGATGTCCGCACTCTCGCTGGCCGACCACCACGCCCAGTACGCGCTCGCCGCGTCCCGCAGGGTGCGCTGCTCCTGGGCCTTCAGCTGCAGCTCGGCCACGGTGAGCGAGGTCTGTGCCTCGACGATCTGGCGGCGGTTGTAGGCGTAGCGGTGGCCGCGCAGGACCTCCTGGGTCAGTCCCAGGCGGATCTGCGGGCGGTTGGAGAAGCTGTCGATGACGTCCGGGTTGCCCGTCGTGATCGAGCGGAAGTCGATCTGCTCGGCGTCGTTGCGGGTGTAGCTGGCGGTCGCGCTGTAGCTGGTGCCCGTCGCGAGCTGGCCCGACAGGCCGGAGCTGGCGGACAGGCGCGAGCTGTTCTGGTCGAACGGCACCGACCCGAAGAACTGCGTGTTCAGGCTGCTGTTGACGTCGCCCGACAGGGTGAACTGCGGCTCGAAGATGGCCCGGGTGGACAGCAGCCCGCCCTCCGCCGACTCGACCGAGTAGCGCGAGTTGCGCACCGCCTGGTTGCCCTCCACCGCCTGCGCCAGCGCCTCCTCCAGCGTCAGCGTGTCCGCCGCGTGGGACCGGGTCGGCAGGCCGAGGGCTGCGGCCAGACCCAGGCCCAGCAGCACAAGGATTCCGTTCGAAACCGAACTATTTGCCATCGAAGACCTCCTGGGTCGCGACCGGCTGTCGCCCGCGCCCTCGACGCAGGACCTGGCCCGTCCACAGGCGCAGGTCATCGAGGGCGGCGTACAGGTAGGGCACGAACACCAGCGTGAGCAAGGTCGCTGCGGCAAGTCCACCGATGACGGTGCGGCCGAGCGGAGCGTAGGGGATGCCGACGAACTCGGAGTCGCCGACGGCCATGGGGATGAGGCCGCTGATCGTGGTCAGGGCGGTCATCAGGATGGGGCGCATGCGCCGCCGGCCGGCCTCGATCAGCGCCTGCTGCCGGGGCATGCCCTCGGCCTGGAGCTGGGTGATGAGGTCGACCAGCACGATGCCGTTGTTGACCACGACCCCGACCAGGATGACGATGCCGATGCCCGCCATGGTGTCGAAGGGCGTGCCGGTGAGCCACAGCATCCAGAAGGTGCCGAAGATGGCCATGGGCAGGGAGGTGAGGATGCTGACCGGCAGCACCCAGCTCTCGAAGAGGATGCCCATGAGCAGGAAGACGAAGCAGACCGACATGGCGATGACGAAGAGCTGGTCGGCAAAGTCGTCGTCCATGCGCTGGGCCTGCATGCCCTGCTCCCAGCCGTAGCCGCGGGGGAACTCCATGTCGCCGAGGGCGGCGCGCACCAGGCCGAAGCCCTCGGATGGCGAGACCTCGTCCTCGAGGTCCACGCTGACCTGCACGCCGGTGCGGTTGTCGAAGCGCCGGATGTTGCCCGGGCCCTTGCCGCCCTCGACGTCGGTGATCGCCCGCAGGGGCACCAGCTGCTGGATGGTCGGGCTGAAGATCGGCGAATCGAGCACACTCTCGAGGTCGTCGCGGTCGTCGAGCTCGAACCGGGTGACGACGTCCACCTCGCGGCCGTCCATGCGCAGGGGCTCGATGCCGGTGCCACGCAGGTAGAAGGACACGGTGCCGGCGACCTGCTGGGGGGAGAGGCCGTAGCGGGAGACTGCGTCGTCGCGCAGCTTCATGCGGAGCTCGTCGAGGCCGTTGTTCACCGAGTCGACCCGAGCCCCGACCACACCGGGCATGCCGCGCACCCGCCGCGCCGCCTCCTCGCCCAGCTCCAGCAGGGTGTCCATGTCCTCGCCGCGCAGGGTGAAGTCGATGGCGTTGCCGCCGCCGCTGCTCTGGTTGTAGCCGACGGACCAGACCACGCCGGGCTCGTCACGGGGGAGCAGCGGCTCGACCGTCTCCATGACCTCGCTGCGGGCCATGGGGCCGTCGTTCTTCAGGAACACCGAGATGTTGCCGGTGAACTCGTCTCCGTCGATCTCGGCGTAGAACCCGTCGATCCCCCACTCCTCCTGGTGGGCCAGCAGGATCTGCTCGACCCGGTCCATGATGCGGCTGCGGTCGGACGGGCTGGCCTGGGGGGGCACGTCGAAGACCAGCTCGAACTGGTTCTGGCTGTCCTCGTCGACCACGGTGCACTGGGTCTGGGTCATCGGGAAGAAGCTGACCAGCACCAGCACCACGAGGATCTGAAACGCGCGGAAGCGGTGGGTGAGCACCCAGCGAAGCGCCGCCTCGTAGCGGTCGGTGAACCAGGCGAGCCAGCGAGGATCGGCCTTGACCTGGGCATTTCCGATGTAGCGGGTGGCGAGCGGCGCAAAGACCAGGGCGACCAGCAGGCTCGCGGCGAGGGCGAACACGACCGGGAAGCCCAGCGCCCCCAGGAAGACCGAGAAGGTGGCGTCCCCGGACATCAGGATCAGCGGCAGGAACACGACCATCGTGGTCGCGGTGGACATGATGATCGCGAGGTTGACCTCGGCGGTGCCCTCGATGGCCGCCTCGCGGACCGACGCCCCCTCGGCGCGACGCCGGTAGATGGTCTCGACGGCGACGATCGCGTTGTCGACGACCATGCCGACGGCGAGCATCAGCCCCATCAGCGAGAGCAGGTTGAGCGAGTCGCCGCGGAAGTAGAGCACCGCGATGGTGATCAGCAGGGAGAAGGGGATGGACGCCGCAATGAGCAGGGTCATCCTCCACTCCCGGAGGAAGAGGAACAGGACGATCACCGCGCAGATCCCGCCCAGCAGCGCGGTCCACAGCAGGTTGTCCATGCCCTCCTCGACCATCTCGCCCTGGTCGAAGAAGGGCAGGACCGCAGCACCCTCCATCCGCGGGTCGTCCTCCAGCTCGTCGATGGCCTGCTTCACCGCGCGGGTGACCTCGACCAGGTTGGCGCCGGACTCCTTGCGGACCAGCACCACCGCGGCGCGCTCCCCGTTCAGGCGGCCGATGTCGGTAGACCACGCCGAGCGCATCTGCACGTCGGCGATGTCGCCCAGCTGGAGGCCCTCGCGGACGGGGTAGCGCTGCAGCTGCTCGACCTCGTCCAGGGTGGACATGCTGCGCACGAAGCGCACCTGCCCCCGGTCCTCCAGCCGGCCGGATGCCATCTGGAAGTTGTCCGCCGCCAACCTGCGCTGCAGGCCGCCCACGTCCACGCCGTGGGCGATGATCTTCTCCCGGTCGAACTCGATGTAGACGCTGCGCCGCGGCACCCCGCGCACGTCCACCGACGCCACGCCACCGACCCGCTCGATGTGGGGCTGCATGATGCGGGTGAGCACGTAGTACGGGTCCTCGACGCTCTCCGGGATGGTGACGCCGGCGAAGAGCACCGGGGCGTCCGAGATGTTGAACTTGAAGATGAAGTAGCGGTCGACCTCGCTGGGGAGGTCGGGCATGGCGCGCTCGAGGCGGTCCACGACGGCGTTGTAGGCCTCGTCCTGGGGCAGCTCCGGGCTGAACTCGATGGAGAAGCCGGCGGAGTTGGAGTCCGCCGTGCTGCGGATGGAGCGGATGCCCGGGATGGTGGCGAGCTGGGCGTAGACCGGGGCCACCACCTGCTCGTCGGTCTCGCGGGGGGTGCCGCCCGGGTTCGGCAGGCGCACGAAGAGCTGGCGGGCCTCGAGGCCGTCGGGCATGAGCTGGACCGGCACACGGAACCAGGCGATGCCGCCCAGCACGAGCAGGGCGACGAACATCACCAGCACCGTGACCGGCCGATCGAAGGCGAGCGCGGGCAGCCAGCGCCTCACTTCGCGGGCTCCTCGGCGCCGGACGGAGCGGGCAGGGGATCGGGTCCCCGACGGCTCCGGCGGGTGAACAGCCGGTAGACCACAGGCACGACGACGAGCGTCAGCAGGGTCGAGCTGACCAGCCCGCCGATGACCGTGATCGCCAGCGGCTGCTGGATCTCGGCACCCTCACCAAAGCCCAGGGACAAGGGGAGGAGTCCGAGGACGGTCGTGAACGTCGTGATCAGGATCGGACGCAGGCGCAGGCGGCCGGCCTCGGCGATGGCCTGCAGGCGGGGCTGCCCCTCGGCGCGCAGGCGGTTGATGGTGTCGACGAACACGATCGCGTTGTTGACGACCACGCCGGCGAGCACGATGGCGCCGATGAGCACGACCACGGAGACCGGCATGCCGATGAGCCAGAGGGTGGTCGCGACGCCGACCACGGCCAGGGGCACGGACAGCAGGATGACGAAGGGCTGGACGACGTCCTCGAAGGTGCTGGCCATGATGACGTAGACCAGGAACACCGCCAGCATCAGGGCCATCTGCAGGCTGCCCAGGGACTGCTCCATCTCCCGGGACTGGCCGGCGACGCTGGCCTCGGTGCCGTCGGGCAGGCGCAGGCCGTCCAGGCGCTCGCCGACCTCGGTGCCGATGGTGCCGAGATCGAACCCGGCGACCGACGCGCTGACGACGACCGCGCGCTGCTGGTCGATGCGGCGGATCTCGCTGGGGCCGACGCCCTCGGTCACCTCGGCGACCGCGTCCAGGGGGATCGGCGGCACCAGGCTCGGGTTGATGTTGAGGGCGCGCAGGTCGTTGATGGTGCTGCGCTGGGCCTCGGTGAGCTGGACCCGCACCTCGACCCGCTCCGCCGTGCGCTGGATGGAGGTGGCCCGCGCGCCCTGGACCTTGTCGCGCACCTTGGTGGCGACGCCGTTGGGGTCGAGGCCGAGGCGGACCAGCTGGTCGCGGTCGTAGCGGATCTGGACCTCGGGGTAGCCGCGGGACAGGCTGGTCTGCACGTCGCGCAGGCCGTCGATGCCCTGCAGCTCGGTCATGGCGAGGTCGCCGGCGCGCTCGAGGTCGCCGAGGTCGAAGCCGAAGATGACGACCTCGACCGGGGTCTCGAAGGAGAAGAGCGGAGGGACCGAGAAGCGGGCGTCCAACCTGGGGAAGGGGGCGATCTCCTGGCGGAGGTCCTCCATGACCCGGCGCTCGACGGTCTCGATGTCCGGCGCGAACAGGCCGGTGGGCGGGCGGAGCTGGACCCGCAGGGTGGCCGTGTGCTCGCCCTCGTCGCTCTCGGCGTCCGCGCCGCCGTCAGAGCCGATGGTCGCGTAGACGCTCTCGACGTCCGGGTGGGCGGCGACGATGCGCTCGATGGGGGAGAGCGCGTCCAGGTTGGTCATGAGCGGCGTGCCGACGGGCAGCGCGGTCTCGATGACGAAGCGACCCTGGTGGATCTCGGGGATGAGCTCGGTGCCGAGCCGGGTCCCCAGGCCGAGCGAGACCAGCAGCGCCACGCCGGCGAGACCGAGGATCAGGCCGGGGCGGCGCAGTACGCCGGGCAGGGCGCGACCGTAGCCGGTCTCGACGCGGTCGTAGCCGCGGTGGAACAGGGTGGCCGCACCGATGAGGGGCCAGCCGACCGCGCGCTCGGTGGCCCAGGAGAGGCCGCGGAGGATGCGCAGGATCAGGAGCGAGCCCAGGGTGAAGACCGCCTTGATGGCGCCCCAGAGCAACAGGCCGAAGAACTCGAAGAGGAAGTAGGGCAGGCCGAGCCAGCGCCAGAGCGCGGACGGGTAGTCCGCAGGGTCGACGCCGTAGCTGGCGGCGGTCTTGGCGAACCCGACCCGGGCGGCGAAGCGACCGACCCGCTCGAAGGCGTCAGCGGTCAGGGTCTTCTTGAGACGCCGCCAGAAACGCCCGTCTTCCGCGAGCAGGCCGTCGGCACCGAGGAGGTCGGTGAGCACGTCCCCGCCCGACAGCGCGGTCGCGAGGCCGAGTCCGACGGCAAGCGCCCCGAACGCACCGACCTGGGCCGCCGCGGCGAGCCCTCCCCCCGCACCCATGAGCATGCCCAGGAGGCCCGCGACGACGCCCGACGCCAGGACCACGGTGGTCTCGAGGGGGGGCAGGCGCAGGGCGGCCAGGGTGGGCACCAGGAACAGCGCGACCGCGAGCGAGGCCAGCAGCGAGCTGACGACGGCGACCGACAGATCGCCGAACAGCTCGCCGGCGACGCCCTCGACGAAGACGATCGGGAAGAAGACCGCGACGGTCGTGAGCGTGGAGGCGGTGACGGCGGAGGCCACGTCGGCGGTGCCGCGCACGGCAGCCTCGACCGGTCCGTCCCCCTCGTCGAGGTAGCGCTGGATGCTCTCCAGCACGACGACCGCGTTGTCGACGAGCATGCCGACGCCCAGGGCGAGGCCGCCCAGGGACATCAGGTTGAGGGTGACGTCGAGCAGGTACAGCGGCGCGAAGCCGATCACGACCGAGACCGGGATGGCCAGGCCGATGATCGCGGTGGCGCGGAAGTTCTTGAGGAAGAGGAAGAGCACGGCGACCGCGAACACCGCGCCCAGCAGCGCGGTCGACAGCAGGTTGCCGATGGCGGACTCGATGAAGGCGGCCTGGTCGTCGAGCAGCTCCAGCACGTAGCCATCGGGCAGGGTGTGCTTGATGCCCGGCGGCACGTAGGCGGGGTTGGTCCGCTTGAGCATGGGGGTGCCCGGGGCCTGCAGCCGGTCCTTCACCCGTCGGGCCACGTCCACGACGTTGGCGTCCGCCTCCTTGAAGATCTCCTCGGCCGTCTCGAGCGTCTCCATGCACTTCTTGAGCTTCTCGAGCTTCTCATCCTTCTTCTTTAGCTTGCTCAGCGGG
>CALATR010000393.1 GCA_937891875.1 uncultured Pseudomonadota bacterium
ACCCCCGTGCAGATCCCCACACTCCGCCGTTGCGAGCTCGTACCGCGCAAGCTCCGCTTTCGCAGTACGATCTCGGTCGCCGTCGGTGGGAATCGACCCAGGCTCACGCCGACCTGACCGGGCGCGCGCGCGGGCACCTCGGCGAGCACGGTCGCCACCTCCTGCGTCCGCACGCCCTCCGTCGTCATCAGCGAGACCGCCGAGGTGGACCACGCTGGCTCGGTCAGCAGCGAGAGCGTCCGGTCCACGTCCACCGCGCCGCCGACCCCGGGAATCACCACGATGTCCTCGTGGTACCGCGCGAGGCGCTGCTGGCCGCCCGGGCCCAGCTCCACCACCCAGAGCGCCTGGCACGTCCAGTCCGTCTTGCCTGGCCGCGGCGACGCCGGACGACTCGCGCGGACCGCCAGCCAGCTGTCCCAGAAGCGCGCCGTCACCAGGGTCGCCGCCACCTGGGTCAGCACGGCGGCGGGCACGTCGGCATCAGCGACCACGAGCGCGGAGCCGGAGAAACTCCCGTACGCACGCGTGCCGGTTCCGGGCGTCGAAGTGGGCTTCTCCCAGGTCGAGCAGCCGATCGTGGAGCGGGATCACCACGTTCCCCCTCGCCTGCACGGCACTCTCCCCCACGTACCGGTCCACCTCCACACCCATCAGCCGGATCGCCCCCCCGCTGATCCGCACGACCACCGGCTCCCCGACGGGCTCCACCAACCAGCACGCGGTCCACGGCGAGCCGGGCACGGCCGTGCGGAAGCGGTCCAGCGACACCGCGTAGGCGTGCTCCACCTCGGGCAGCGGCTCCGGCTCCCGCCAGCACGAAGTCAGCACGAGCAGTGCGGACAGCCACCAGCGCATCCCACCTCCGGGTCTCAGAGACCCCACCCGAAGGATCGGGGTCGTCAGGAACACGTAGGCTACACTCCGATGGGGCCCGGGAGAGAACATGACCATGCACCTGTGCAGCGCGTGCGGTACCCCCGTGCCGGGCGAGCGCTGCCCCCACTGTGACGTGCCCGAGAACCGGCCTGGTTCCTCGAAGATCGTGACGGCATCCGCCGTCGTCCTGCTCGGCCTGAGCATGGCGGCCTGCACCGGGCCCGGCGGCGCGGTCGCGCTGTACGGCGTCGAGGTCACCGACTCCGACAATGACGGCTACTTCGACGGAGACGACTGCGACGACAACGACGCGGACATCCACCCGGGTGCAGAAGAGACCGCCGGCGACGGGGTCGACAGCAACTGCGACGGCGAGGACGACCCGCAGACCTGACCCGGGTCAGTCCATCGAGAGCGCCTCGCGCACCTTGTCGTGCAGGTGCCGCGGTGCCCTGTCCAGCGCGAGGATCAGGGTCCGCCGGTCGAAGCGATAGGGGGCCAATGCCTCGAGGACCACGTCCACGTCGGGACCATCGAGCTGGTCGAGCAGCACGTCGCGGGCGCCTTCGAGCCGCAGGGTGCCGAGTGCCACCCAGAAGGTGCGGCGCTCCCGGGCGCGCACCGCCCGCTCCGCCGCGCGTCGCAGCAGGGGCACGGCCGCGTCGAGCCGGGTCTGTCCGAGCGCCAGCGCCGCGAGCTCCCGGGTGCCCTCGTCCGAACTGGCGAGCCACTCGCCGGCGATCCGCATACCCACGTCCTCGTCGGCCTCGCACAGCCCGGCCAGGGCCTCGCCGAGGGCCGCGGAGTCGTCGTCGCCGAGGCGCACCTTCAGCCGCAGCAGCGCCGCCCCCAGGCTCCCGCCGAGCGACGCCGCCGCCCGTGCCGCCTCGATGCGCACGTTGGGGACCGGATCGGCGAGCTGATCGGCGACCAGGCCGCCCACGTCGGGGTGGTGCAGGCGGAGCAGGGCGAACAGGCAGTGGGTGCGCACTGGTCCCGCGGTGTCGACCGGGGCACCCCAGGCAGGCTCGAGCTGACGCAGCGCCACGCCCTGCAGGAAGACCTCGTCGTCGAGCACGTTGGCGGCGTCCAGCGCCATCACCACCGCCAGCTTGCCGCGGCAGCCGGGATCGCGCTTCACCGGGCGCTCGCACAGCACGGGAAAGGCCTGGTGGAGCAGATCCTCGAAGCCGTCGAGCGCGGCCTCGCGCACCCGGTCCGCCGCCGCCGCCACGATCAGCCCCTGCTTGCGCCGCAGCGCCCGGCGCAGCACGTCGCGGCTGCCGTCGGCGCGCAGATCGAGCGCGCGCAGCTCGGCCAGATCCTCTTCCAGTCCCACGGTGCCTCCCCGTCCCAGGGGGACGTTAGCAGCCTGCCCTGGAGGTGCCATGGAGCTCCGCGACTTCGAGGGCGTCTGGCTGCTGGACGAGGCCGCGTCCGACTACGGCGAGCGCCCGCTGCCGGCCCGCGGCGTCTACACCATCCGGATCGTGGGGTCTGCCCTCGACTTCGCGGCCGAGTGGGTCGCGGACGGCGCCCCCCAGGCCATGCGCTTCCAGGCCACCCCGGGTCAGGTGCAGGCCCTCGACGGCGGCGCCGAGCTGCACACCCGCCTCGACGGGGACGCGCTGATCACCGAGGTCGTGCAGGGCGGCGTCGCGCTTCACACCGGCACCCGCCGGCTGGTCGACGGCGCGCTCGTGGTCGAGCAGGTCATGGCCGGGGAGCCGCCCTTCACCGCGGTCTACCGAAAGATCCGGATCAAGCAGGTGATCTGCTACCGACGCGACCTGAAGATGCGCAAGGGCAAGATCGCCGCCCAGGTCGCCCACGCCTCCCTGGGGGTGTTCAGCCGCCGCGGCCAGGTCAGCGACGTGCTCACCGTGCCGGTCGACGGTCCGATGTCCTGGTGGCTCACCCGGGGCTCGGCCAAGGTCGTGCTCTCGGTCGAAGGCGAGGACGAGCTGCTGGAGATCGCGCGCCTCGCCTCCGAAGCCCGCCTTCCGAGCTGCCTGATCACCGATGCCGGCAAGACCGAGTTCCACGGCGTGCCGACGAAGACCACCGTCGCGATCGGCCCCGCGCCGGCGGAGTGGCTCGACGCCATCACCGGCCCCGAGGGCGCGGTGCACACCAAGCTCGCCTGATCCGGGCAGGGCGCGGTACCGGTGCGGTCGCCGAGCCGTGGCGCGCCGTCCTGTGCGATGATCGGCTCCCGTTGCATGGAGCACCGATGACCCTCCTCTCCCGTTCGCTCCTGGCTGGGCTCGTCCTCACCGCGTGCGCGACCGAGCTCGGCGCGCCGTCCGCGAGCCTGACTCCCGAGGCCCCGACCACCGCCGATGATCTCGTCCTGGACGTCGACGGCGCCGGGTCCGCGGTCTCCGTGTGGTGGTACGTCGACGACGTCGAGGCCCCCACCCTGCACGACCGCCTGACCGTGCCCGCGACCCGCACCCAGAAGGGCCAGACCTGGCGGGCCGTCGTGTCCCCCCGCGCCTACCTGAACGGTCGCGGCGAGGTCGGCGATCTGACCGAGGTGAGCGTCGTCATCGGCAACACCGCCCCCGAGGCGCTCGCGGTCGCCATCACCCCCGCCGAGCCCGGCACCGACGAGGACCTGGTCGCCGCGGCCCAGGGCGCCGACCTCGACGGGGACGCGCTCACCTGGCGCTACCAGTGGCTGCGCGACGGGGCCGAGGTCGCCGGCGCCACCGACGCCACCCTGCCCGCCAGCGAGACCGAGCACGGGCAGGTCTGGACCGTGCGGGCCTGGGCGTCGGACGGCGAGTCCGAGAGCGAGCCCGTCGAGGCCAGCGTCTCCATCGCCAACGCCGCCCCCCTCGGCGAGGCCGTGACCCTGGCCCCCGACCCCGCCTACGAGGACAGCACGATCGTCGCGTCGGCCACGGGATCGGACCCCGACGGAGACCCGCTGACCTGGACCTACACCTGGCTCGTCGACGGCAGCGCGGTGCCCGGCGTCACGAGCGACAGCCTCACCGGCGAGCACTTCGGCCGAGGCCAGTCCGTCGTCGTCAGCGCCACGCCCAACGACGGCTTCATCGACGGCGCGCCCGTGCAGAGCGACCCCGTCGTCATCGCCAACACCGGCCCGACCTCCACCGGGGGCCGCATCGAGCCCGCCGACGCGCGCGAGGGCGACGTGCTCACCTGCGTCGGCGAGGGCTTCTCCGACCTGGACGGCGACGCGGCCGGCTGGGTCGTCGTCTGGACCGTCAACGGCAGCATCGTGCACGAGGGCCCGACCCTGCCCAGCACCTACTTCGACCGCGACGACGTGGTCGGCTGCGCCATCGCCCCGTTCGACGGCGAGCTGATGGGCCGCGCCGTCACCGCCGAGCCGATCACCATCCAGAACACGCCTCCCGTGCTCGCCTCGGCCACCCTCGACCCGTCGGTCATCCGCGAGGCCGACACCGTGCGCGTGGTGCTCGGCGCGGCCACCGACGCCGACGACGACCGGGTCACCTTCCGCTACCGCTGGCTGGTCGACGGATCCGCGGCCGGCAGCGACCCCACCCTCACCGGCGCTGCGTTCGACCGGGGCCAGGTGGTGAGCGTGGAGGTCACCCCGACCGACGGCACCGACGATGGCGTGCCCGTCGTGTCCGCCGGCATCACCGTGTCCAACACCGCGCCCGTGGTGACCTCGGTGAGCCTGGCGCCGTCCTCGCCGCGGACGGCCGATGATCTCGTCGCAAGCGTCACTTCCAGCGACGACGACGGCGACGGTGTCACCCTCTCCTACGCCTGGTACATCGACGGGGTCCTCGCCAGCGCGTACACGACCGACACCCTGCCCGCCGCCGCCTTCGACAAGGGCCAGAGCATCTACGTGGTGGTCACGCCGAGCGACGGCACCGACAGCGGCGACAGCGTGACCTCGGCGAGCGTCACCGTCGTCAACACGGCCCCGTCGATCACGTCGGTGAGCACGACCCCGTCGACCGTGCGCGAGAAGACCGTCGTCACCTGCACCCCGAGCGGCTTCGTCGACGACGACGGCGACAGCCCCAGCTACACCTTCGCCTGGACCGTGAACGGCTCCCCCGCGGGCAGCAGCGCCACCCTGGACGGCAGCGCGTTCGACAAGGGCGACGAGCTGGTCTGCACGGTCACGCCCTCGGACGGCACGGAGGACGGCGAGCCCGTCAGCAGCGCGGCCGTCACGGTTGCGAACACCGCACCGGTCGCCACCAGCGTCACCCTGTCCGACCTCACCCCGAGCACGACCGACAGCCTGACCGCGACGGTCGCCGGGGTGGGCGACGACGACGGCGACAGCGTCAGCCTCGAGTACGTCTGGTCGGTCGACAGCACGGCCGTGCGCCGGGTCACCAGGGCGGGGCTGACCGACACCCTGGACGCGAGCGCGTACGCGAAGGGCGACACGGTGCAGGTCGCCGTCACCCCGACCGACGGCGACGATCGGGGCACGACGATCGTCAGCGGCACCGCGACTGTGCAGAACACCCTGCCCGTCGTCACCGCCCTCGCCCTGTCGCCGGACCCCGCGTACACGACGACCCCGCTCACCGCGACCCCGACCGCCAGCGACGCCGACGGCGACTCCCTGTCCTACCTCTACGCCTGGTTCGTGCAGGACGAGGGCAGCGGCGGCTTCGTCCGGCAGAGCACGACCAGCTCGGTGCTGTCCGCGTCGCTGTTCGACAAGGACGACAAGGTCTACGCCGAGGTCACCGCCCTCGACGGCGACGGCTCCAGCGCGGCCTTCCGCAGCGCCACCCTCACCATCGCCAACTCGCGCCCCACCGCGCCGAGCACGATCGCGCTGACGCCGACCTCGCCAAAGCCCAGCAATGCCCTGACCTGTACGACGACCGGTGGCTCCGACATCGACGGCGACGCGATCCAGTACCGCTTCCAGTGGTACCGCGACCGGCGCCTCTACCGCACCGCCTACAACACGTCGGGCAGCGACAGCGTGCCCGCCTCGGCGACCCGCCCCGGAGAGGTGTGGGAGTGCCAGGTCGGCGTGTGGGACGGAGCGGCCATCAGCTCCGAGCTCTCCCGCAGCGTCACCATCGGCAACGCCGCCACCTGCAACGAGCTGTACGGCTACGGCTACGGCACGGGCACCTACACCCTGACGACCCCGTCAGGCACGACCAGCAGCTTCTACTGCGAGATGCGCAGCGACGGCGGCTGGACCCGCCTGTACGCCGCCGACTACCGCAGCGCGGGCTGTCCCTCGGGCTGGACGAAGTCGAGCGTCTACGGCGGCGCCTGCATCGTCAACGGACCGGCGATCCGCAGCACCACGATCGACAACCACGGCATCGCGTACAGCCAGGTGCGCATGAACGTCGGCATCAGCCAGTTCTCGAGCATGGACGCCGTCGGCAGCGCGTCGGGCCGCTCGACCTCGCTCACCGGCTACTACGTCGACGGCTTCGGCCTCATCTACAACGACGCCGGCACCTGGCGCGACGTGTTCACCGTCGCCCTGGGCCTGGGTCCGGGCAACGGCGCGAACAGCTGCGGTGGCGCGAGTCCGCCCCTGCCCCTGCGCTACTTCTCCTGCCGCACCATGTGGAGTGGCTCGGGCTGGTCGGCGTCGTGGTCAGGCGGCTTCCAGTGGAACGGCTACGTGCAGTACCCCCTCGGCCGCACGACGACCGGCGCCCCGGTGGCGCGCATGATCGCCAACCAGTCGACCGGCGACGAGGACATGGCAGTCCGCCACATGTACCTGCTGATCAAGTAGCTGGATCGCTGAACGTCGAGCATCTCGCGTCGAGCGCGGCCCCGACTCCAACGGTTGCGTGGCCCCGCACGCTCGCCGACGTTAGCTGATCGGCCCATAATGAAAGTGGCTTTCAGTTTCACAGGAGCAGGCACGGGTGCGGTGGTTCTGGACCGTGGCCGAGATGGTCGTTCAGCCGTTTGCCGATCCGGGCAGCCGCACGTGGCTCGGGAGCCTCGTCGTGTCTGCGCTGGTCGCCGGGGTCGTGGTCCTCGTGACCCGCCGGGACGCGCCGCTGTCTGCCCTGGGTCAGGGGCTCTCCCGCACCTGGCGCAGCCTGCGTCACCGCAGCTCGATCCTCGACATCCAGCTGTTGATCCTGCGCCAGCTCCTGCGGGCGATCGGCGTGCTGCCCGGCCTCGCCGCGGTGTTCTGGCTCGCCAGCTGGGGGGTGCGCGGCCTCGACGCCGGCCTCGGTCGCCCGGAGCTGTCCGCGGTGCCCACCTGGGCGGTCGGCCTCGGCTACACGCTCCTGCTCTTCGTCGCCTGGGACGCCTCCCGCTTCGCCCTGCACTGGGCCATGCACCGGGTGCCGGCCCTGTGGTCCATCCACCAGGTGCACCACTCGGCCAGCGTCTTGACGCCGCTCACCTTCCACCGCCTGCACCCGCTCGAGAGCGTGCTCTACACCGCGCGCGCCGTGGTCGTCACCACGGTGGTGCTCACCCCCACCTGGTGGCTCTTCCGCGACGCCGCGACCATGTGGACCGTGCTCGGCGTGCACGGCCTCGGCCTGATCTTCAACGTCGCCACCGGCAACCTGCGCCACTCGCACCTGTGGCTGCGGTTCGGCCCGGTCGAGCGCTGGCTCATCAGCCCGGCCCAGCACCAGCTCCACCACAGCGTCGACGAGCGAGATCAGGCCTGCAACCTGGGAACCTGGCTGTCCATCTGGGACCGGATGGCGGGCACCCTGCGCCTGTCCGGACCCCTTCCGCCGACGGAGTACGGCGTGACCGAACGCAACCACGATGACGACGTGATCAGCGCCCTGATCGGCCCCCTGCGCGACCTCGGACGTCGCAGCGCTCCCGGCGCGGTGACCGCGATCGGCCTCCTGCTGGTCGCCGCCGGCCTCGTGAGCGCCGAGCCCGCCCGCGCCGACGACCCCGCCCCCGCCGACTCCGACGACAAGACCGACGGCGAAGACGGCGGCGGCGACGCAGCCGACGACGACCCCTACGACGACTACGACGACGACATGGTGGTGGTCGTCGAGACCGAGGGCGGCATGCCCCGGGTCGCGGGCTCGGCCCAGGTCGTGACCGAGCAGGAGCTGGAGCGCTTCGAGATGGACGACGTCGGCCGGGTGCTCGTGAGCGTGCCCGGCGTGTACGTACGCGGCGAAGACGGCCTCGGCCTGCGCCCCAACATCGGCCTGCGCGGCGCCGCCTCGAACCGCAGCTCGAAGATCACCCTGCTCGAGGACGGCATCCCCTTCGGCCCCGCGCCGTATGCCGCCCCCGCCGCCTACTACTTCCCGATGACGACCCGCATGGTCGGCATCGACGTCATCAAGGGACCCGCCGCGATCCAGAACGGCCCGAACACCGTCGGCGGCGCGGTCAACCTGCGCACCCGCCCGGTGCCCCACGACGGCTTCCACGGCTACGCCGACCTGGCCGCGGGTTCGTGGACCTCGGGCAAGGCCCACGTCTGGCTCGGCGGCGGCGACAACCGCGGCGGCTGGCTGGTCGAGGGCGTGCACCTGGG
>CALATR010000394.1 GCA_937891875.1 uncultured Pseudomonadota bacterium
CGAGATCCCGGGCCCCGAGCGCGCCCGCCTCGACGCGGCCGGCACGATGTGGATCGACATCGCCAAGAAGGAGCGCAGCGAGCGCAGCGATGACCTCGGCGAGGAGATCGTCGAGCGGCTGGTCCTGTACGGGGTGCGGCTGACGCGGGCCCGATGAGGGGGGTCAGCCCAGCTCGGAGAGGCCCGGCGCGGCAGCGGATTCAGCACTTGATACCTCATGAATCCCCAGGTCGCCCAGCTCCCCCACGTGCTGGTACGGCCCCGCCTGGGCCTGGTAGCTCATGCGGTGCAGGAAGCGGCGGGTGGCGCTGACCCGGTCGAGGATGATGCCGCTGGCGAGCAGGACCGCGCCCACGACGAACATGCCGGAGACCAGCACGATGGTCGGGATCCGGGGCACCAGGGCGGTCTGCAGGAAGGTCAGGTAGACCGGCCAGAAGATGCCCAGCGCGGCGACGGCGATGGCGATGGCGACGGCACCGAAGAACTGCAGCGGCTTCACGTCGCGGAACAGGAGCACCATGACGATGAGGATGCGCAGGCCGTCGCGGTAGGTCGACAGCTTGCTGACCGAGCCCTCGGGGCGGGCCTTGTAGGGGGTGTCGACCTCGGCCACCGGCAGCCGGTACTCGAACGCGTGCACGGTCAGCTCGGTCTCGATCTCGAAGCCCCGGGCCTGGGACGGAAAGGTCGCGACGAAGCGCCTCGAGAAGACGCGGTAGCCGGAGAGCAGGTCCTCGACGGTGCTGGCGAAGAAGGTCTTGACCAGGGTCGTGAACATCCAGTTGCCGAAGCGGTGGCCGGAGCGGAAGAGGTGCTCGCCCGAGGAGGTGAGCCGGTTGCCGACGACCATGTCGAGGTCTTCGCGGACCAGGCGCTCGACCATGCGCGGGGCGACCGACGCGTCGTAGGTCATGTCGCCGTCGGCCATGACGTAGACGTCGGCGTCGACGCTGCCCAGCAGGCGCCGGACCGCGTGCCCCTTGCCCGGCCGGGGCTCGACCAGCACCCGGGCGCCGTGGGCGCGGGCGACGTCAGCGGTCCGGTCGCTGGAGTTGTTGTCGCAGACGATGATCTCGGCCGTCGGGAGCGCCTGCCGGAACTCGTCGATGGTGCCGCCGATGGCGACCTCTTCGTTGTAGCAAGGCAGGATGACGGCGATCTTCATGGCACGCGTCCAGGCAGGCGACGAGGCTGGCAACCCTGGGCTTCGAAGCGCTCGGCGAGGGTCTCGCCGGTGGCGGAGGGGTCGGGCAACAGTCCGAACGAGCGCAGGGCCGCTCCGTCCAAGAGTGCCACGTCGGAGCGCCCGCAGAGGGCCGCGAGCTGCTCGGCGGAGAGGGACGGGCCGTGCAGGAGCAGGGGGCGGTTGGTCAGCTCGGGGTAGTTGCGCACCAGATCGAGACCGAACCACACGGCGCTCGCATCGACCACCACGAGCTCGGCGTCGGCGTGCGCCGCGTGGGACCAGGCGTCGGCCCACGGGGAGACGAAGGCCCGGGCCTGGACCATGCGCAAGGGGATGGCCAGGGTGCACAGGGCCCCGACGGCGAGCACCGCGCGCCTCCAGCGGGGCCAGGCGTCGCCGGTGAGGGTGCGCAGGTGCACGACCCCGAAGCAGGCGACGACGGCGAGCAGCCCCAGCACCGGGTGCAGGTAGCGGTAGCCCCAGCCGTGGCCCTGGCCGGGCATGAGCAGCACGTACGGCAGGATGGCGGTGACGCAGGACCAGCCGAGCAGGCGGATGATCCTCGGCGCACGCCCCATTCCGAGCATGGCGGTCACGGCGAGCAGGACCAGCGCGAGGTCCTGCCAGGAGACGAAGCGGTAGAGGTTGGTCGCCCACAGGATGACGTCCTGGGGGCCGTGATCGGCGAGCAGCTTGCCGACCCGGATGAGCACGTGGGTGCTCTCGGCGGGCATGTCCGGATCGGCGGCGGCCACCCGCTCGGGCATGCCGACGACGAGCAGGTCGCGCCAGGCGACCCAGAAGACCCCGACCGCTCCGATCCACGCGGAGAAGGCGGTGAAGAGGACGAAGCGCCTGCGCCAGAGCAGCTCCAGCACGAAGGGGGCGGCGATGGCCGGGTGCACGTGGACCTGGTGCAGGCCGATGGCGACGGCGGTGACGAGGCCGGCGCCGACGTAGCCGAGGGCATCGTCGCGCAGCCAGAGCAGGACCCAGGCGGTGGTGACCAGCAGGTGGGCGGTCATGGCGTAGGGGGTCATCGCCGTGAGCAGCACCTGGGGGGAGGCGGCGAGCAGGGCGGCGGCGACGACGGGAGCCCAGGGCTCGTCAGGGAGCGCCTTGCGGGCGAGCAGGCCGGTCAGCAGCACCGCGGCGCCGGCCATCGTCGCGGCGGCGGCGAACCGCAGGTGGAGCAGCCCGAAGCCGGCGAACAACGCGGAGTTCAGCGGGCGATACTCGGTGCTCCAGACCCCGTGCAGGCGATCGATCCACACCCACAGCGGGGCGAGGGCCTCGAGCATGCCCTCGTAGCGGGGGTCGTAGGGGACGAGCAGCTGCCCGCTGGCGAGGGCGTCGGCCTGGAAGAGCGCGAGCGCCTCGTCGACCGACAGGGCGTAGCCGCGCATCACCAGGAAGGTGCCGACGGCGCCCAGCAGCACGGTGGAGCCGGCGAGGCCCGCGAGCACGAAGGGACGGGAGGCGGCGCGACCGAGGCCGAGCAGGCGGTCGAGGGCGGTGATCCGGGCGAAGAGCGGCATGGCGCCCAGCAGCACCAGGCCGCCGAGGAGCACGATCGGGTCCTGCAGGCGGAACTGCTCCATCGCGACCATGGGCGCCACGACACGCCAGCGCGGATCGGCGGGGTCGAGGCCCAGGGCGAGGGCGAAGGCGAGGCCGAGGATCAGCAGCACCGCGGTGAGTACGACCCCGCTCGCCGGGCGGCCGAGCCAGGAAGGTCGAGGGCGATCGGGGCTCGGCGTGGCCTCTTCGATGGGGCGTGCTCCAACGGAAGAGCGAATCTACGGGCTCGGGTCACCGGGGTGCAATGCCGGCCGGCTTGCGGCGGGGCAGGGGATGCGCCAGAGTCAGGGTCGAGGTCGACCATGCCAGCCCCAGAGCCCCGCTACCGCATCTACACGAGGCCATCCGACTACGCGCTCATCGCGCGGGAGCTCGCCCGGGGCTGGTCCGGCGACGAGCAGGAGCTGGGCCGGCTCGAGGAGGCGGTGGAGGGCATGCTGGGCGTGCGCCACGCCATCTGCGCGCCCCAGAACCGGGTGGGCGTGTACCTGGCCGTGCGCGCGCTGGTGCGGCCCGGGCGCAAGATCCTGCTCTCGCCGTACACCCTGTCCGACGTGATCAACATGGTGCTGTGCGCGGGTGCGGTGCCGGTGTTCTGCGACGTGAAGCGCGAGACCTGCAACCTCGACCCCGCCGCCGTGCGGGACGCCCTCGCCGAGCACGACGACGTCGACGCCGTCATGACGACCCACCTGCACGGCTACATCGACGACATGAGCGAGCTGCAGGCCCTGTGCGAGGCGCGCGGGCTGGCGCTGCTCGAAGACAGCGCCCAGGCCTTTGGCGCCCGACGGGATGGCACGTTCTCCGGTGCCTTTGGCGATGCCGGCATCTTCAGCTTCGGCATGTACAAGAACGTGAACGCCTTCTTCGGCGGCATGATCGTCACCAACCGCGATGACGTGGCTGCGCGGATCCGCTCCGAGGTCCGCGGCTTCCCGCGCCAGTCCGCTCGCAGGTACCTGCGCAAGGTCGGCAAGGGGCTCGCGACCGACATCGCCACCTACCCGCCGGTCTTCAAGGGCTTCACCTTCCACGTCTTCCGCTACGCCTTCCTCAACGACGTCGCCTTCCTCAACCGCCAGGTGACCATCGAGCAGGAGGTCGTGCGCAAGGAGCGGGTGCCCGACCACTACCTGGTGCGCATGAGCCCGGTGCAGGCCCACATCATCCGGCGCAGCCTGTCCGACGTGCCGGCCCACAACCGCCACCGCGTCGAGGCGGCCCGCATCTACGAGCACGGCCTGCGCGACATCGAGGCGCTGACTCTGCCGCCCTTCTTCGAGGACGGCCGGCACATCTACACCTACTACCCGCTGCAGGCGCCCGACCGGGACGGGCTCATCCGCCACATGGTCAGGGAGGGCCGGGACGTGGCGGTGCAGCACCTGCGCAACTGCAACGAGGTCGAGGCCTTCGCCGACATCGAGGGGGACACGCCCAGCGCCGCGGCGGCCGCCTCCCAGGTGATCCTGCTGTCCACCTACCCGCGCTTCCCCCTCTCCGAGGTCGAGGCGAACGTGGCCGCCATCCGCCAGTTCTACGGACGGTGAGTCGGGTCGCGGTCGTCGGCTCCGGCCCCGCGGGGATCGGCGCCACCACCGTGCTGCTCGAGCGGGGGCACGAGGTCACCCTGTTCGACGGCGGCCAGATCCATGAGGATCCTGGCTTCATCGAGGGCGTCGCCGAGCGCCTGCGGGCGGGCCGGCGGCCGAGCACGTCCCAGTGGCGGCGCATGCTCGGCGTGACCGGCGGGGCGCCCTTGGCCGCGGCGTCCCAGGCCCTGCTCGGCGAGGTGGATCCTCGGGCCGTCGCCAAGCGGATCCTTGGTTCGGACTTCGTCTTTCGCGGTGCGGACCACGCTCCGCCCGCCCGCGGCGACTGGCTGCCGCGCTCGCTCGCGGTGGGGGGGCTGGCCAACGCCTGGGGTGCGGCCTGCTACACGCCGCGGAGCGATGACTACGGCTGGCTGGGCCTCGACGAGCAGGTCCTGCGCCCGCACCTCGTCCGCGCCATGCAGCTGATGGGGGTCACGGGCAGCCTGGACGGCACGTCTCTGGCCTACCCGGATCTCGGCGCGCTTCAGGTACTGCGTCAGCCTCGGGATCCTCGCTCGCCGCTGGGTCGGCTGGTCGGGCGCTGGTCGCCGGACGCCCTCGCCCGGCACGGCCTCGCCGGCGGGCGCAGTCGGCTGGCGGTGGACGCCCTCGACGGCGCGGGATCGTGCGTGCGCTGCGGCCTGTGCGCGCTGGGCTGTGCGACCGCATCCATCTGGAGTCCGCGCCACGCCCTCCCTGGCGTTCGGGTCGTGCACCGGGCCGGCGTGCTGGTCGAGCGGATCGAGGAGGGCAGCGGGGGTGCGCGGATCCTCACCACGGCCGGGGAGGACGCGGGCACGTTCGACCACGTCCTGCTGGCGGCCGGCGTGCTCGGCAGTGCCGTGATCGCCCGGCGCACCCTCGGGCGGACGCGCATGCACGCCCGGATCTCCGAGAATGACGTCTACCTGCTGCCCATGGTGCCGATCCGCCCGGGCGGCTGGCACCGTCGCCGAGGGTTCGGGCTGTCCGAGGGCGTGCTCGCGCTCGGGCCGGGGGTCGTCGCGGATGGCCCGGTGCACGTGCAGATCTACCGGGTCGGGCTGCCGCTGCTGGGTCCGCTGGGCAAGGTGCTGGGAGCGGGGCCGCGCCTGGGGGTGCGCGCCCTCGATCGGGCGGCGGGAGCGGGGGTGCTCGCCTTTGTCTACGCGCACGGTCAAGACAGCCGGGACATCAGCTTGGAGCTGGATGATCGGTGGATCGCCGTCTCGGCGGGCCCCCCGTCCAGCGAGCCCATCGCGCGGGCGGTGGCGGCGCGTCTGACCGCGGCGGCCGGGGCGACCGGGCTGCTCCCCCTCACGCCGCTGCTGCGGGGCACCGGTCCGGGCACCTCGGTGCACCTGGCGGCGAGCCTCGCCGACGAGGTCGATGGGGAGGGCCGGCTCGGCGGCAGTGATCGGGTGCGGGTGGTGGATGCCTCCGTCCTGCCCGCGTCCCCCGCCCAGAACCTGACCCTCATGGCGACGGCCAACGCGATGCGCATCGCGGCGGAGGTGCCGTGAGCGAGCGCAAGCCCCTCGGCGCCCGCGAGCTCGGCTGGGCCGCGGTCGCCCTGGCCTTCGGGCTGGTGCTGCTGGTCGCCCTGGTCCTGCTCCTCAACCTCGACCTCGCCGAGGTGGGTGCGGCGCTGGGACGCATGGGGCCGCTGCCGCTGACGCTCGCCTTCCTCACCATCGTCGTGCACGCCGGCTGCAGCGCGCTCAAGTGGGCGCTCGTCTCCGCCCGCATCCCGGGAACCGAGCGGCGAGGGTGGACGTTCTACCTGGGCTATACGGCCGTGGCCGGGGCGCTCGCCAGCGTGTTCACGGTCCACCTGTCCAGCATCCTCGTGCGCGAGGTCGCCGTGCGCGCCGAGGGCGGACGGGCCTTGGAGGGGGCGGGCGCGTCGCTCCTCGAGCAGCTCTGGGATCTCGCGGTGCTCGTGGTCTTCGCCGGGGCGACCGCCGGCTGGCTCCTGCTCGGCGGTGCGTGGTGGGGGTGGATGGCCGGCGCTGCCGTGCTCGCGAGCGTCGCCATCGTGCCCGTGCAGGCCCTGGTCCGTCCCCAGGCGGTGCGCCTCGGCGAGCGCCTGGCCCGCGCTCCCGGGGCGGTCGGTCGGGTCGGCGCCTTCCTGGCGAGCCCCCAGGGTCGCCTCGCCTTCGACCCCGGCCTCTCGGCGCTCCTGTGGATCGTCAGCCTCGTCCGCTACGTGGCCATGGGGGTGCGCGCCATCATCGTCGGCTTCGCGGTCGGCCTGCCGGTCGTGCCCGTGCTCCAGGGCTACACCGCGGTCCAGGCCAGCCAGGTGCTCTCGTTGACCCCGGGCAACCTGGGGATCGGCGAGTGGACCTGGACCGGCGTGCTGGCGGTGCTGGGGCAGGACACCGAGGCGGCGGCGGTGCTCTCCCTGGTCGAGCGGGTGCTCACCGTCGGCTTCTTCGTGCTGCTCGCCCTGGTCGTCATGGCGCTCCGCCTCGCCACCCGGCGCCGGAGCTCGCCGGCCTGAGTCACGCCCTCGCCCGAACCCGCCCAGCCGGGTACCTGCCCGGACACCAGCTCGGCCCGCCCGACCCGACCGGAGGATCTCCCCGATGCGTAGCCTCGTCCTGCTCGCCGCTGTCGCCCTCACCAGCTCCCTCGCCGCGTGCACCGGTGCGACCGCGCCCGCTCCTGCCCCGGCCGAGGTCGAGACCCCGGCCCAGACGCCCGCCGAGACCCCGGCGGAGCCCGCGACCTTCGGGCTGGTCGAGGTCCCCCGCGACGGCAAGCAGTTCACCCCGCCGGTCCACCGGGACCAGATCCCCGACGGCGCGTACTACTGCGACATGGGCGACGTGCACTACGCCCGGATCACCCCCGGCGACGGCTCGTGCCCGGTGTGCGGCATGGAGCTGTCCCACAAGGAGTCGGGCGAGCCCGCGACGCCGGAGTAGCTCGCCGATCCTCGGCCTCAGACGCCGGTGAGCAGCTTGACCACGTCCCGCGGCGGCACCTGCCACAGGGCCCGCTCGCCGATGTTGACGCCCAGCAGGCGGGAGAAGGCGTCGGGGTGGCGGGCCAGGTTGCGGATGGCCCACCCGGCGAGCGCCCGCTGGCGCAGCCCCCACAGCACGAGCCGGGTGAACCAGACCAGGCTGCGGGTCGCCTGGCGACGCTGGCGCTCGTAGGTGAGCAGGTTGGCCTGGGTCGGATCGTCGAGGCAGGTGCTGGCGACCTGGGCGGCCAGGCGAGCCTCGGTGAGCGACAGGCTCATGCCCTCGCCGGTGATCGCGTCGACGAACCCCGCGGCGTCGCCGACCAGCAGGATGCGCTCGGACACGGCGGCGCTCACCTCCTGGCGCAGGGGCCCGCACAGCTGGGCGTCGGAGATGGGCTCGGCGCCGTCGACCCAGGGGGCCAGGGCGGGCTCTCTGGCGAGCAGGGCCCACAGGCCGGCGGGCAGGTCGCGGCCGAAGCCCTTGGCGACGTCCTTCTCGCACAGGAGCGCCAGGTTGGCCTCGCCCGGGCCGGTCGGGGTGATGTACCACTCGAGGCGCTCGCCGAGCATGACCTCGACGAGCTCGCTCTGCACGGTGGGATCGGCCAGGCGCACGTGCACCCGGGCGCCGTAGCGGGGGGCCCCGCGGTGCTCCTTCTTCAGGCCGGCCTTGCGGCGGACGAGGGAGCCGAGCCCGTCCGCCCCCACGACGATCCGGGCGTGCACGGCGCCGTCGGTGGTGTCGACCCGCACGCCGTCCCCGTCGAGCGCCAGGTCGCGCACCCGGACGCCGGTGCGCACCTCGACGCGATCACAGGCGTTGCAGGCGGCATGGAGCGCGGCGTCGATCCGTGAGCGGCGCACGCCCAGCCCGGTGCGGCCCTGGGGGAAGCGGCCGATCGCGCGGGTGTCGCCGACCCGGTAGCCGATGCCGCCGAAGGGCTGGGGCTGGGTGGCGAGGATGGCGGGCAGCACGCCGAGTCCGTCCAGCTCGTGCACGCCGTGGGGCATGAGGCCCTCGCCGCAGACCTTCTCCCGAGGGAACGCGCCGCGCTCGAGCACGAGCACGTCATGGCCCGCCCGGGCGAGGTGCAGGGCGGTGGCGCTGCCGGCCAGGCCGCCGCCCACGATGAGGAAAGAGACGCGATCCACGGGTGCATCCTGGCCCGCTGGTGAGCCGCACGCCAGTTCGGGTGACGCCGCGGTACCGGTGCCCACCGCGCTGTGCTACGTCCCGGGCTGCCTTGGAGAGTCCATGCCCAGCCGCCTCGCCTTTGTCTCCGACCCCGCCGCCTTCGATCGGAGTACCGTCCGCATCTTCGTCGGCCGACGGAGCAGGCTGCTGGGAACGGACGTTCGAGGCCGGGTCCCGGACGAGCTCGGCTCGATGTGGGAGACCATCGTCAACTCCGTCGACCGGGGCGACGACGGCGGCAGCACCACCACCTGGACCCGCCAGGGCAAGGTCGTCGTCTCGGTGCTCCCCGAGCACTGCTCCCGGCACAACACGCCGACCCGCGCCTGGTCCCTGCCGCGCCTCGTCAAGGTCGGCGGCACCCAGGACGTCGGCGTGCTCTTCGCGGTCGACGAGGCCGAGCACGCCTGGGCGGCCGCGGTGGCGCTGGCCCGGGCGAATCCGAGCTACACCGCCAACACCAAGGCGAAGGACCGCGACGTGCGCGCGCTGATCCTGTCGCCCGACGGCCCGGCGACCCAGACCCAGCGCCTGCTCGACCTCGCCGAGGGCGCGCGCAAGGCGGCCCACTGGGTCGACTCCCCGCCCAATGAGCTCAACACCCGGGAGCTGGTCGCCGCGGCGGAGGCCTGCGCGGCCGAGGTGGGCGCCGAGGTCGAGATCATCTCCGGCGACGCCCTGCGCGACGGCGGCTTCGGCGGCCTGTGGGGCGTCGGCAAGTGCTCGCGCAACCCGCCGGCCATGGTGGTGCTGCGCTGGCGTCCGGACGGCGCCTCCGGCGAGCGTATCGGCCTCGTCGGCAAGGGCATCACCTACGACACCGGCGGGCTGTCGCTCAAGACCAAGACCGGCATGGTCGGCATGAAGACCGACATGGGCGGGGCGGCCGCGGTGCTCGGCGCGTTCTGGGCCGCGTGCCGCCTGCAGATCCGCCGCGAGATCACCGCCGTGCTCTGCATCGCCGAGAACAGCATCGGCGCGGACGCGACCCGGCCCGACGACGTGCTGCGCATGTACTCGGGGCGCACGGTGGAGGTGAACAACACCGACGCCGAGGGGCGGCTCGTGCTCGCCGACGGGCTGGCCTGGCTCGCCAAGCACGTCAAGCCCGACCTCATCGTCGACTGCGCCACCCTGACCGGCGCCCAGCTGGTGGCGACGGGCAAGCGCCACGCGGCGGTCTACACCAACGACGAGGCGCTGGAGGACCGGCTGGTCGAGCTGGGCAAGCGCACCGGCGACCTGGTGCACCCGCTGCCCTACGCTCCCGAGTTCTACAGGAAGGAGTTCCACTCTCGCGTGGCGGACCTCCGCAACTCGGTCAAGGACCGCGCCAACGCCCAGTCCTCCTGCGCCGGCCAGTTCCTCGCCGAGCACCTGCGCCCGTTCGAGGGGCGCTGGGCCCACGTCGACCTCGCCGGCCCGGCGACCAGCGGCGGGCGGGGCACGGGCTTTGGCGTGGCGCTCCTGTGCG
>CALATR010000395.1 GCA_937891875.1 uncultured Pseudomonadota bacterium
CCGGGCGACGGTCAGCGTGGTCGATCCGCTGCCCCGGATCTCGCCCTTCGCGGACAGGACGCCGAACGCGGAGCCCTTGACCGCCAGGTCGGCCGAGACCTCGCCCTTCACCTGGTAGGACTCGCCCGGCGACAGGTCCGCCGCCGCGTCCGATCGCGCCAGCGCCCCGCCCTCGATGCCCTCCAGCACGGCGAGCAGCTCGCCCCACTGGGTGAACTCGGGCTGTGCGTCCGACTCGCCCGCCTCGAGCTCCTCCAGGTAGGGCACGGCGTCTTCGGTCGACAGGATGCGGGTGTAGGTGAACGAGGCGCCGACCGAGCCGCCCGCGTCGACCCCCGCGCTGCTCTTGCCCCCCGCGCTGGTGCCGTGGGACTCCGCGCTGCCCTTCATGGCGAGCTTGCCGTACAGCTCGGCGACCAGCTTGTAGGTGCCGTCCGGCTGGGCCTGTGCGTCCAGCTTGATGCCCACGTCGGGGCTGACCGTGATCCCGTAGGAGGAACCGTTCTTCTCGTCCCCGTCGGTCTGCTTGCCCCCCACGTCCACGCCGACCGCGACCTCGTCCTTGGTCAGGGTCTGGCGCAGGCCCACCGTGCCCGACCGCCCCTGGTCGTCCGTCACCGTGTACGCGCCGCCGGCCTTGAAGCCCTGCAGGCCGTCCTCCTCGTCGTACACCAGGTCGGCCTCGCCGGTGGCCTCCTGCCCGGAGCCGTCGGCCTTCTCCTTGCTCACGCCACCCTTCACGCCCAGGCCGTCGTCGAGGGTGACGCCCCCCTCGAACGAGGTGCTGTTGCCCGCCGCGTCGCTGTCCTTGACCACCACGCCCGCGCCGTTCAGGTCGACGCTGACGTCCACGTCGGTCTTGCCGTCCGCCTCGGTCGACGAGCCCTTGAACTTCAGGCCGTCCAGCCCCGCCGACCACTCGGCCTTGGTCCCCAGCGCCTTGCGCTCGGCCTCGGTGTAGTCGATCTCGTACTCGCCCTCGACGTCGGCGAGGGTGACGGTGCCGTCCGCGAGCTCCTGCACGCTCTGGTTCAGCGCTTCCCGGGCCGCCCCGTCCGCGGCCAGCTGCTTCCTCAGGGCGGACAGCTCCGCCGCGAGATCAGCCTGGGCCTGGTCCTTGTCCGCCTCCGAGGAGAGGGGCTCCTCGGCCAGGGGCCGGTCGCCGGTGTCGAAGTCGTCCTCGTTCACCGGCGGACTCCCGCCGTCGGCCTCCCGAGCCGCCTCGGCCGCGGCGAGGGTCGCCTCGAGCTCCTCGACTCGGGTGTTCGCGTCCTCGATGCGGCTGTCGAAGTCGCTGCTTCGCTGGCGCAGCTCCTCCAGGGCCGCAGCCTTGCGCGCTTCGTCGGACAGGGCCACCGGCGCCAGCACCTGCTCCTCCCGGGAGTGGCCGATGCTGCCGGACTGCAGCGAGACCTTGCTGCGCTCGATCGTCACCTCGGTCGCCTCGACGACCGCGGCGGCCTGGCCGTCGTCCTCCACCTCCTCGGTCCGCTCGACCCCCGCCGCGACCTCCGAGTCCGAGGCGATGAAGATCGTCTGCTCCTCGGTGGTCACCTGCTCGAAGGTGCCGCCGTCGGCGAGCCAGGTGGCGTGGGTGTCCCACGCCTCCGCCGGGCCGCGCACGGACTCCTCGGGAGGAGCGCTGGAACCGAAGGTCTCGCTGAACCACTCCGAGAGCGACTTGTGCAGGGCCCGGCCACCGCCGGCGCTGCCCTGGATGTCCACCGACTGGCCCGCCCCGATGGCCGCCGCCGCCTGATCGGCCTCGGACTCCAGCGCCGCGACGCTGCTCCCGCTGCCCACGCGCGTGGACTGGGCGACGTGGACCAGCTCGTGGTGGAGCAGGCCCGCCGAGACCTGGCCGTCGGCGGTCACCGCACTCGGGTGCAGGTGGATGTCGCTCCCGTCCGCCACCGCCGCGGCTCCGGCCTTGGCGGCGACGTCGGTGTCGGTGTGCACGCGGACGTGGTCGAGGGGCTCGCCGAGGGCGTCCGCGGCGGCGCGCAGGATCTCGGCCACGGGGGCGGCGTCGGGGGGAGGCGCCTGGTCCAGGCCTGCGGAGCCGTAGGCGTCATGCGGCGCCTGCTCGGGCGCGGCGGCCTGCGGGGACGGGGTGGGTGACGAGGTGGACTGTTCGGTCTTGAGCTGTCGTGCCATGGCCAACGTGCACCTCATGGAGGGAGGAGGCCTGGAGTTCGCCGCGGGGTGCGCTGGTCTGACGTCGGCGGATGCGTGAGGGTAGGTCTCGCCCACACGAGGGGATGCTCATGCCGCTGCCCGACGTCATCGATCCGCGCTGGCCCTCGGTCGAGCGGCTGCGTGAGCGCGCCCGCACCCGGGTGCCGCGCTTCGCCTTCGAGTACCTGGAGGGGGGCTGCCACGCCGAGCTGAACCTCGCGCGCAACACGGCCGAGCTGCGGGAGATCCGCCTTCGACCGGACTATCTGACCGACTACCCCGGCGCGCGCCTGCAGACGGAGCTCTTCGGCCGGACCTGGTCCGCGCCCTTCGGCGTCGCCCCGGTGGGCCTGCAGGGACTGATGTGGCCCGGCGCGACCCAGCACCTCGCCCGGGCCGCCCACAGCGCCGAGATCCCCTTCGTGCTCAGCACGGTCGCCACCGCCGACATCGAGACCGTCGCTGCGATCACCGAGCAGCGCGCGTGGTTCCAGCTCTACCACCCCCGCGAGGATGCGCTGCGGGACGCGCTGCTCGACCGGGCCGCCGCCGCGGGGGTCGAGGTCCTGGTGCTGCTCGCCGACACCCCGACCTTCGGCTACCGCCCGAAGGAGATCCGCAACGGACTGTCCATCCCGCCGCGCATGAGCGTGCGCAACGTCGTGCAGATGATGGGCTGCCCGACGTGGTCGCTGGGGCAGCTCTCCCACGGCGCGCCCACATTCCAGACCATGAAGCCGTACCTGCCCGGTGGACTGAACCTGAAGCACCTCGGCGAGTTCATGAACCGCACCTTCGAGGGGCGGCTCACCGTCGGCAAGATCGAAGGGATCCGGGCGCGCTGGAAGGGTCGGCTGGTGGTGAAGGGCATCGTCACCCCCCACGACGCCCGCCGGGCCTTCGATGCCGGCGCCGACGCGCTCGTCGTCTCCAATCACGGGGGTCGCCAGCACGACGTCGGCGAGTCCACCGTGCACTCGCTGCTGGAGCTGCGCGAGGCGCTGGGCGACGATCCGCTGCTCTTCCTCGACAGCGGCGCGCGCACCGGCGCGGACGTCGCCTGCGCCCTGGCCGCGGGGGCCGACTTCGTCTTCCTCGGCCGCACCTTCATGTACGGGGTGTGCGCCCTGGGTGCCGCGGGCGGATCCCACACGATCTCGATGGTCGGCCGGCAGCTGCGCCAGGTGATGGAGCAGGTCGGCTGCGTCACCCCGGGCGAGCTGCGCGGGCGGCGGTACGCATGGAGCGGACCTCCGGGCCGCGCGGCAAGCGACTAGAGCGTCTGCAGAAAACGCAGGAGCGCGGCCTGATCCTCGCCGCTTGCATCGAGGAAGGCGTCGCGGGAAGCGGCCCCCTCGCCACCGTGCCAGCGGATGGCCTCGGTCAGCGTGCGGGCGCGGCCGTCGTGCAGGTAGCTCTCGCTGGGGGTGCAGACCTGATCCTGGTGCGGTCCCACCACCCCGCCGGTCACGCAGGCGCCGAGCCCGATCCCCCACAGGGGCGGGGTGCGCCACTCCGAGCCGCTGGCCGTGCCCTCACCGAGGTCGTCGGCGAGCTCGGGGCCCATGTCGTGGAGCAGCAGGTCGGTGTAGGGCTGGATCGCCTGGTCCCGCAGCTCGGCGAGGGGGTGGTACGGGCTGGTGGTGACGCTGGCGCGGTGGCAGTCGGCGCAGCCGAGGTCGTCGAACACGGCCTCACCGCGCACGGCCACCGGGTCGTCGAGGTCGCGGCGGGCGGGCACGCCCAGGACGGAGACGTAGGTGACCAGGTGCTGCAGGTGCTCGTCGGCGAGCTCGGCCCCGGCGGTGTTGCCGCAGCCCTGCTGGTCGATCCCGCAGTCGGGCTCGGGGATGACGCTGGTCATGACGCCCATGTCGGTGTTGAGCGCCGCGGCGACCTGGTGGGTCAGGCTGCTGGTACCCCCCTTCCAGCCGAAGCGACCCAGGCGCACGTCGCCGGTGACCGGGTCGACGACCTTGGAGACCCGACCGGAGATGCCGTCCCCGTCGGCGTCGTCCGGGTCTGCCCAGGCGAGCACGGCGTCCTCGGGGATGGCCTCGAGCAGGCCCATGCCGACCAGCTGGGGAGCGATGCGGCCGGAGACCCGGGCGGGGCGGCCCTCGGGGAAGGCGAAGACCGGGGTGCGCAGGCCGTCCTTCTCCTCCCAGCGGGCGATCTGCACGCTTCCCTCGGCACTTCCAGACGTGGCGCGGGTCTGGAGCACCCGGCCGCGCTGCGGATCGGGGGTGCCGTCCTCGGCGCCGATCTTGAACACCCAGTGCTCGAGCTCCTCACCGAGGTCGGCGACCGCGGCGCGGCCGTTGCGGGCGTGGCAGCCGTCGCAGGTGGGGTGCACGTAGAGCGGACCCGCGAGGCCGACCAGCTCGCCGAAGGTGCCGTTGGACGGGCTCTCGTCGTGGGATCCGTCGACCATGTTCGTGTGGTGCACCCGCCGACCCAGCACGAACTCCTGGCCGTGCCGCGCGGCCAGGTTGGTCGCCATCTGCATGAAGCGATTGTCGGGCTCGTCGGAGTACTGGTAGGGCAGGGTGGTGCGCCCGCCGATCCAGCCCGCCTCGTCGATGGGGTAGCTCTTCTCGAGCTCGGAGCTGGGGTCGTGGAAGTCGCCGACCGCGCGCCAGGGCAGCAGGCCGCCGACGCCGACCGCGTACAGCCCGGTGGTGCCGTAGTAGTTCTGCCGGTCCCCGGGGGCGCCCGCGAGGAACTGGCTGGCCTCGAACTCCATGTACTGGCCGATCTCGAGGGGCACCGGGACGCCCTTGTCGAAGCCCTCGCGCATGGTGAAGCTGTAGCGGTATTGATGGCCTTCGTCGCTGATCTTTCTGTGGTCGTCGTCGAAGGTGCCCGGGCCCTCCGAGTTCACCCCGGGGGCGTAGTTGCCCGAGTAGGTCGCGACCGTGCCCCGACCCAGGTACCAGGCGCGGAACTCGGCGATCGAGAGCTGCCACTCGCTCACCATCGACACCTCGATGGTGCTGCCGCCCTTGGCCACGTAGTCGACGAAGCGGAAGCGCGCGGTGCGGTACTCCCAGTAGTGCGGCAGGTAGTGGTCGTAGCTCTGGAACTGGTCCTCGCGGGCGTGCCGGTCCCGACCGCGGTCGGCGAAGCGGGTGATGATCGCGTCGCCGCGGTCCTCGATCCACCAGGGCTGCAGCTCGGTCGACGCGTCGTACAGGGGCACGATCGCGCCGTCCGGGCCGCCGCCGGTGTCGGTGTCCGCCGTGTCCCCGGTGTCGTCCGTGTCCCCGGTGTCGTCCGTGCCCCCGGTGTCGTCGCCGCGCCAGACGTCGTCCGAGTCGTCGGGGGTGGCCGGGTCGCAGGCGATCAGCAGCAGGGCGAGCAGGGTCGTGCGGGCGGCCATGGTCTCTCCGGGGCCGCGGTCCGGCCTGCCAGTTTGTTCGGAAGTCGAGCAAAGTGGCTGGACACAATGTAGCGCGTGGCCCCGAGGCTCGCTGGGAAAGGTGGGAGATCGGGCGGTGTGGTGGGGCCGGACGTCGACCGGTTCAGGCGACGTCTACCTCG
>CALATR010000396.1 GCA_937891875.1 uncultured Pseudomonadota bacterium
CATCCATCGTAGCCGAGGCCACCGAGCCAGCCTGGGCGAGGGCGGGGAGGAGCAGGCCCACCGCCGCCACGACCCACCGCGCTGCCCTCACTCGACCTCCCCCTTCACGAACCGGACGGTGAGCCTACGCGTGGCGGAGTCGCTGGTCCAGTCGGAGGGGGCGCTGCTCTCCTTCAGCTTCCAAGGGCCCTTTGCGCGCACGTCCGCGCTGTAGACCATCGGCTTGGCGGTCCAGGCCTGGTCGTTCAGCACCAGGGTGATGTCGTCGTCGAGCAGGGGGGCCGGGACCGCGGCCTGTACGACGTAGACGAAGAAGCCGTCCACCGCGCGGCCGTTCAGCGCTGACCGGCTCGGCTCCCACTCCAGCTTCAGCTCGGCGCCGTCCACGGTCACGGTCTGGCCCTTCGCCAGCTCGTCCAGGCGGGCCTCGGTCCACTGCGCCTGGTGGGCCTTGGTCGGCGGCTTGCCCCCCGCCAGCTTGCCCAGGCCGGTGATGACGTCGGCGATGGGGATCTCGCCCATGACCACCACCCGCACGCCCTCGTCGCTGGCCTCGATGCCCGCGCGCAGGCTGTACTCGTCCCGGCCCAGCGGGTGGGAGACGGCCGGCGTGGCGGCGAGCAGCAGGAGCAGGGCCGGGGTGCGCATGGTGTCGTCGTAGCACGCGATGCCCGCCCGGCATTCCCGAGACCACGGCGCTGGCGTCGATGCGTTAGCCGACGCCCGTGATGACGCGCTGGCCCCTGCTGCTGATCGCGTGCGCCGCCTGCGGCCCCGCCCCCGAGCCGCCCGACACGGCGGAGGTGGTCGCGCTGGTTCCGGAGCTTCACACTCCAATCTACGACGTCTATGCCCTGCCCCTGGACCGGGACGCGATCTGGGATCTGCTGAGTCACAGCTTCGCGGGTGAGGCGCTCACCGAGCAGTACGTCGAGCTGTGGACGTCGCGGCACCGCATGGCGCGCGAGGAGACGGCGATCGACGTGCGGCGGGTGGAGTACGACGCCATCGAGGTCCTCGACGCAGAGCCCGGCCTGGTCCGGGTCGACGTGGCCTGGTCGGTCGGCGGGATCGTGACCCACCAGCGGCACAAGCACCCGCGGGTCAACCGCTACCGGGCGGTCTACACGCTGGCGGATGGCGCCGACGGCTGGCGGATCGTGCAGACGCGCATGAAGGACCTCTTCCGGGTGAAGAGCCCTTCCCGTGAGGGCGGCGTGTTCGACGTGCTCGACGAGACGCCGGACGGAGGCGGTGGCTACCTGGACCCTCTCGACCTGCTCGACGGCGGGCTGGGCGAGGACACGGGCACGC
This sequence comes from uncultured Pseudomonadota bacterium, assembly GCA_937891875.1. Lineage (GTDB taxonomy): Bacteria > Myxococcota_A > UBA796 > UBA796 > REDI01. The sequence goes on from CALATR010000396.1 coordinate 1,315, forward strand.
CCGGCAACAGCGATCTCGATCTGGATGCGGACTCGGGCGCCGCACCCACGACCATGGACCCGTTCGGCGCGCTGGAGGGCCCGTGAGCCCGGTCGTGCACGCGGTCGATCTGCGCTTCGCCTACCCAGGCTCCGGCTTCTCCCTGCACGTGCCCGACCTGTCCGTGCAGGCTGGCGAGCGGGTCGGCCTCATCGGGCCCAGTGGGTGCGGAAAGTCGACCTTGCTCGGTCTCATCTCGGGGCTGCTCCCCGCGACTGGCGGTCAGCTGCACGTCGCAGGCCGGCAGCTGGTCGGACTGTCCGAGGGCGCCCGCCGCCGCCACCGCCTGACCGCTCTCGGCCTCGTCTTCCAGGACTACCCGCTGGTCGACTACCTCGACGCCACCGAGAACGTGCTCCTGCCCTATCGGGTCGGGGGCCTGCGCCTCACGTCGGACGTGCGCGGTCGAGCCACCGATCTGCTCGTCGAGCTGGGCCTCGCCGGCAAGGAGCGCCGCCGCCCGGCCAGGCTGTCCCAGGGCGAGCGCCAGCGGGTCGCCCTCGCCCGCGCGCTGGTGACCGAGCCCTCGCTGATCCTCGCCGACGAGCCGACCACCGGGCTCGACCCCGCCCGCACCCAGGCCGTCGTCGACCTGCTCTCCCGGGTCTGCGCCGAGCGCGGGGTCACCCTGCTCCTGGTCACCCACGAAGAAGCCGTGGTTCAACGCCTCGATCGCGCGATCGACGTCTCGGCGTGGGCGCTGGAGGGCACCGCGTGATCCTCGTGCACGCCACCTTGCTCGCGGTCCGCTACCTCGCCGCCCATCCCGTGCGCGCCGTGGTGCTCGTGCTCGGGCTCGCGCTCGCCCTGGGCATGCCGGCCTTCACGCTGCTCGCCGCCGACCGCCTCGAGGAGACGCTGATGGCGCGGGCCGAGTCCTCGCCGGTGCTCATCGGCCACGTCGGCAACGAGTTCGACCTCACGATGAGCGCGCTCTACTTCCGCGGCGAGGTCCGCGATCCGGTGCCCGCGGGGGTCGCCGACACCGTACGCGAGCGGGGCTACGGCGTCGCGGTGCCGCTGCACACCGGCCACTCGGCGGGCGGGGGGCCGCTCGTGGGCACGACCCTCGACTACTTCGACCAGCGCGGTCTCGTGGTGGCTGCCGGACGCCGACCGGCGGTGCTCGCCGAGGTGGTGGCCGGCTCGAAGGTCGCCGCAGAAGCGGGGTTGAAGCCGGGTGATCACCTGCGATCCGACCTGACCAACCTCTACAACCTGGCGGGCAGCTACCCGCTGGTGCTGCAGGTGGTCGGCGTGCTCGAGCCCACCGGGACCCCCGACGACGGCGCGCTCTTCGCCGACGTGAAGACGACCTGGGCCATCGACGGCTTCCTCCACGGCCACACGGCGGTCACCCAGGACAACGCCCTGCCGATCGAGGGCACCGTGCCCAGCGAGCCTGGCGAGCAGGAGAACCTCGAGGCCACCGCCGCGATCTTCCTCGAGACCGAGGTGACTGCCGAGACGCTGGCGACCTTCCACCTGCACGGTGATCCCGGCGAGCTGGGCGTCACCGCCGTCCTGGTGTGGCCGAAGGACGACCGCGCCCGGGACCAGCTCCTGGGCGACGAGGCGCTCGAGGAGGTGACCCGCGCGGTCCGGCCGGTGGAGGTCGTGCGCACGGTGCTGGGCATCGTCTTGCAGGTGAGGGACGGACTCGTCGCCTGGTTCGGCCTGGTCGCGGCGTCGACGCTCGCCTTCGTGGCCCTGGTGCTCTCGCTCTCCCTGCGCCTGCGACATGCGGAACTGACGCTCATCCGCAGGATCGGAGCGGCCCGCGGCACGGTCACCTTGCTCGTCGGCGTCGAGATCACCTTGGTGCTGGTGGTCGCCCTGGCCGTCGCCGCGGCGGCCACTGCCGGCGGGATGGCCTTGCTGGAGGGGTGGATTCAAGGGTAGCCACGAAGCCTGGAGGTGCCTGTGCGCAGCGTGATCGTCGTCCCCATCCTGGCCCTGGCCTGCACCGGAGGCGCCGGTGGTGGTCAGGCCGGAGCCGCTTCGGTGCCCACGGTCAAGGCCACGTCCTACCCGGTCTGGTACGCCGCCAAGCGGATCGGCGCGCCCCGCATGAAGCCCGAGATCGTGCTCCCCGCGGGTGAGGACGCCGCCACCTGGCAGCCCTCGGGGGACGTGGTCGCCAGCCTCGGCGAGGCCGACCTCATCCTGATCAACGGTGCGGGCTTCGAGGGCTGGGTCAGGACCGCGACCCTGCCCACCGCCAAGGTCGTCGACTCCGCCAAGGGCGTGGACCTGGTCGAGATCGAGGGGCCGACCCACAGCCACGGCAAGGCCGGCGAGCACAGCCATACCGGCGTCGATCCGCACATCTGGGCCGATCCCGAGCGCTTCCTCCAGCAGGCGCGCAACGTGCACGACGCCCTCGTGAAGGCCGACCCTGCCGGGCAGATGGTCTACGACGGGCAGCTGGGCGCGGTGGAGCGCAACGCGACCGACCTCGTGGCCGAGCTGGACCCCGTCCTCGCCCAGCTGAAGGAGCGCTCGGTGGTCGCGAACCACCCGACCTTCACCTACTGGGGCAAGCGCGGCGGCTTCGACATCCCGGTGGTCGACATGGACCCGGCGGTGATGATCCCCGAGGAGACGCTCGCGAAGCTGCGGGAGACCTACCCGGCGGGCACGCTGATCCTGTGGGAGTCGCGGCCGAAGGTCCTGGACATGGACTTCGAGCAGGACCCCCTGCCGGGCTTCGTGCACGTGGTGCTGGACCCGCTCGAGGGTCCCGCCGCAGACGGGCAGTACGACTACTTCGCCCAGTCTCGCCTCAACGTGGCGAACCTGAAGCAGGCGCTGGCGAGGCCGATCCCGGAGGCGGACACCGACGCCCCGACCGAAGCGACCCCGGCGGAGGCGACCCCGGATGGGGCCAGCGGCGAGGCTGCGGGGGGAGAGTGAGCGGACGGCTCACCTTGGGGGCTGGGCAAACCGCCGCTCGACGAGGTGCAGCAGCAGGCTCTGACGAGTCTGGGGTCCCGGTCCGGGCGGGTGGCTGCCGTGCACGAGGTCGCCGCGCCACAGGATGACGTCACCGGCGGCGGGGATCACGGGCTCGACCGGCAGACCGCGGGCGTCGAGGAGCGTCTGGAGGGCGCGGGAGGCCTGCAGGCCCGCCTGTCCGGTCGGGTCGGAGCCCTCTTGGAACTGGGCGTTGAACGCCGATCGCGCGGCATGGCGCCACGCGACGACGTCCGGCGCGGCGGGGTCGAGGTCCAGACTGCCGGGCACGACCACGAAGGGTCCCGCGTCGGCGGCGATGTCCTCCAGGGCGACCCACACGCCGAGCAGCGGTGCGTCGGGCTCGAGGGGGTGGGGATCCTGGTGCAGCGCGGTGCCGTCGGTGCTGTGGACCCACGTGGCCTGGGTGAGGGCGGGGGGCCCGAGTGCCGCGACGATCGCGTCCATCAGGGCAGGGTGGGAGAGCACGGCGGTGAGCGCCTCGCCGACGGCGGGGAAGCGCTCGCCCAGGTGGTGCACGACGATGGGGTTGCGGACCCGACCCCAGGCGTCGCGGCGGTGCGCCTCGTCGCGGGAGGTGAGCTGGCGACGGAGGGGGGTGCGTACGGCCAGCAGGGCGTCGGCGAAGGCGGCGCGCAGGGCGGCAACCTGGTCCGGCGCGAACACGCCTGGCAGGACCACCCAGCCGTGGGCGTGCAGGCGCGCGGCGGCCTCCCCGGGATCGCTCACTCGGCTGCAGCGGCCTCGGCCGCCACCCGGGCCTGCTCCCAGGCGGTCTTCTTCGCCGTCTCCTTGGCCTTCGCCTTGTCCAGGGCCTCCTGGTACATACCGACGTCGATCTCGAGGCCGTTCTGGCCGACGGCCTCGGCGCGGCGCAGCTCGAGCGTCGCCTCCCGCGCCTCCTTTCGGGCCTCGAGGAAGTCGACCCGGGCCTTGGCGGCGTCGATCCGCGCGTCCACGGCGGCCCGGTCGTCCTTGGCTGCGGAGATGTCGGCCTTCGCCTCGTCGATCTGGGTCGACGCGTCGGCGACTGCCGCCTTCTGCGCCTTCTTCGCCGTCTTCACCTGGGCCTTCGCCGCCTTCACCCGCCCCTTGGCGGCCTTCAGCGCCTCCTTCTGCGCGGCCAGCTCCTCCTTGGCCACCTCGAGCTCGGCCCTGGCCTGATCGATGGGCGCCTGGGCGCGCTGCTCCGCGTCACGAACGACGCCCTTGGCCTCGTCGAGCCCGCCCTTGGCATCGCCGATGTCCGCCTTCGCAGCTGCGCGATCGGCCTCCAGGGCCTCGGCCTCCGCCCTGGCGGCGGCCAGCTCCGTGTCGACCTCGCGCACGGCGTCCGCCTCGGCCTCGAACTGGCTGAGGATCGCGGGCGGCAGCTGCTCCAGCTGCTTCTTGGGCACGGTCGGTCCGGCGAGGGCCTGGGTGGACACCAGCAGGGCCAGCGCGGCGATGAACACGGTACGCATGCTTCCTCCTGGGCCGATCGTGGCCCGGGAGGCGCGGGCGGACAAGCGCAGGTCAGGATCCGGTGTCGACGGCGACAGGATCTGGACAGGGCCAGCCCATCCGACCATCCGCTCAGCGGACATGGATCCAGCCTTCGGTGCGGGCGACCTGGTGAAGTGCCGTGGGCACGGGCGGGGTGCGTCCGGTGGCGAAGTCGGCGGCCGCCACCACGCAGATCACGGCGTCGAAGACGTGATCGCTGGCGATGGCCTCGCGGCGGGCGGGGGGCTCGATGCGGACGGGAGCGGCGGCCTCCAGGCGATCGAGCAGGACGGCGCGGAGGTCGGGGTCGGACTTGTACCCGCCAGGGTCGCCGAGCCAGCTGCGCAGGGTGGCGGCAGGGTAGGTCTCGATGGCCGCGTCGGTTCCGGGGGTCAGTGGCACGGGCAGCTCCCGGCCGGAGCGCAGGCGGGCCTGGCGCAGGATCTCGAGGCCAGCCCACGCGGCCCGGGCGATGTAGTTGGCGCCGACCTCCAGGGGGAGCTTGCCGAAGCGCGCGTGCACGTCCTGATCGGTGGCTCGCCGCCACAGGCGATCGGGGTCGTCCGGCGCTGCAATGGAGCCTCCAGCGACGTGAGCGGCGAGTCCGGCGCGCAGCGGATCGGGCCAGCCCAGGGGTGCGTCCAGGCCGACGGTCACCGGGCCTGCCATGCGCTCCGCGAGCCAGGTGCCGACGATCTCGGCGGCCTGGGCGGTCGGACCGGTACCTGGTCCGGGCAGCGCGTCGGAGCCACCGCGTACCGCCGCGTGCACCACCACATCGCCGTCCTCGACCGTGCCGTGGGCGACGCCGATGTTGCGCAGCCTGGCGGCCACGTCCACACCGAGGACGGTGGTCACTGCGCCGTCTGCGACCAGGTCTGGAGGTTGACCAGCATCTCCTGGATGGTGTTGCGGGTCGTGCGGCGGACCATCGAGTTGGGCACCCACAGGCTGGTCGTCAGCGAGACCTTGTAGGTGGCCCGCGCTCCCGTCTCGGTGGGGATGATGGACCAGGAGGTGGCGTAGGTGTCGAAGGCGTTACCCTCGATGAGCGTGCTCTGGTAGCCGTCCGCGGTGGGGCAGCGGCGGGTGGTGTAGCGGGCCGTCATCACGACATTGGGCGACTCCGACTTGATCAGCTGGCAGCCGCCTTCCTTGCCGGTCAGGGTCACCGTCGTGCCGTCCTTGCTGATGGTCGGCAGCCAGGCGGGGTCCGCCAGCCGGGCGCGCAACGTCTCGGGCGGAACGGCGAGCTCCACCGAGCCGATCACCGAGCCGTCGTCCTGGACGGTCGCGGTGGGTGGTGGAAGATCAGCGGCGTTCGCGAGGAATGCCAAAGTCAGAGCGAGCATGTCGTCCCCTGCAGGTGCACCTTGTCTCTCAGCGGATCGCGTACTTCGAACCGGGTGTCCTGTCCAAGAACCTGCACACGGAATGCGGCGTGTGAAGGGAGGAATACGGGTCTGCGGAAGCGGGCGTCGATCCGCACGTCTCGGTGCGGGGTCTGGGCGTGGGCCAGGGCGCGGGCCAGCAGCCAGGTGCCGTGGGCGATCGCCGCCTTGAAGCCGAAGGAGCGGGCCAGCAGGCGGTGCAGGTGGATCGGGTTCGGATCGCCCGCCACCCGACGCCAGCGACGGCCGATGTCCTCGGCCACGTCCCAGCGCTCCTCGTCCTCGTCAGACAGCGCTTCCAGCTCGTCGGGGGCGCTGGCGGCGTGCTCGTCCTTCCACGGTCCGCGGGCGAGTGCGGTCGTCACGCCCTCCCACTCGGGCTCGCCGTTGAGCGACACCCGGGTGTGGATGTCCAGCTCCGCCCCCTGGCGCGCGGGGCGGTGGCCCTCCAGCCAGACCTCCAGGTCGAGGGGGGCGTCGGCCGGAAGCGGGCGTCCCTGGCGGATCTGCTGGCGCACGTGGACCAGGCCCAGCACGCCGATGGGCATGCGCTTGTCGGCCAGGATCTGCGCGTGCAGCGGTCCGGCCAAGAGCTGGGGCGCCATGCCGGGAAGGGTGTCGCCGGGCGGATCATCGGTGAGGCTACGGTAGCGTTCGAGCCACCCCGGATCGACGCGGACGCCGCTGGTGCGCGCCTCGATGCGGGGGATGGTGTGGCCGATGAGGCCGGGCCGACGCCGCAGCAGGCCGCGGACGAGGGTGCGGGTGGTCGAAGGGAGCTCGCTCATGGCCGCGCGCCTAACCGACCTTTCCGACGTGCGGGGGTTGAGTGTGGACCCGGGTGATCCGATCGGATCGGGGCTGACGAGGTGCCCCGTGTCCAGAGACGCCCAGTTGCTCCGCTCCGTGTTCGATGCCGCACCCGACGGGGTGATCAGCCTGCACGCCGTCCGCGACGAAGACGGCGACGTGGTCTCGTTCACCTGGGGCGTCATGAACCGCGCCGCCCAGGACTGGTTCGGTCGGGATCAGCTCGATCTGACCGGTCGGGACGCCCTGGAGCTGGACAGCGCCATGGCCGACGACGGCCGCCTCGAGCGCTTCGTCCGCGTGCTGGACACCGGCTCCTCCGTGTCGTTCACGCGTCGGATGCAGCACCCCATCCACGGCGAGCCGCGCACCTTGCGCCTGCGGGTCTCCAAGCTGGAGGAGGCGGACGGCATCGTCGTCACGGCGACCGACATCACGGCCACCCTCGCGGACACCGAGATCTCCGGGTCTCGGACCATGCGCGACCCGCTCACCGGCGTCGCCACGTCCTGGGCCGTCGAGCAGGTGCTGCAGACCGAGCTGGCTCGCGCCGAGCGCTACCGCCGCCCGCTGACCACGATCATGATCGACGTCGACCACCTCGCCCGCATCAACGAGGCCCACGGCCGCGAGGCCGGCGACCGCGCGCTGCAGATCCTCACCCGGGTGCTCACCGCGTCCCTGCGCACCACCGACCACGTCGGTCGCGTCGGCGGCGAGGAGTTCCTGGTCGTGCTCCCGGAGACGCCCCTCGACGGTGCCTTCGACCTCGCCGAGCGCATCCGCCAGCGGGTCTCCACCATCGTCGTCCGCCTGCCCGGCACGACCACCCGCCTCACGGTGAGTCTCGGCGTTGCAGGCCTGCAGTCGGGCGAGAAGCGCGACAGCCTCCTGGCCCGCGCCGAGCGCGCCCTGGTCGCTGCCAAGCGCGGTGGTCGCGACCGTGTGGAGCTTGCCCCCGCTGCGTGACGATCCGCACCGGGACCTCGCCCCCGCCGCGTGACGATCCGCGCCGACGGCGACCGAGGTCGTCCGGCGGAAGCGTAGCTTGCGACGGACGAACGCGCAGCGTCGGAGCGCGCGGATCTGCACGGGGGTCCGGGGGTGAATCCCCCGGGGAGGCCGAGCTTCGAGGCCGGCAACCGGATCGGCGTCGGGAGCTGTCCGGATCGTGACGGGCTGACCCGTCAGCGGCAGGCTAGGCGTCCCCCCGGGCCGGGCCCGGTGGAGGATTGCATGGACATCCACGTCGGCCGGGCGGCGCTCTCGTCCTTCCGCCGCCAGCGACTGCTCGCCGCCATCCAGCAGGTCGCCCCATCGGTCACCGGCCTCGACGAGCGCGAGGTCGTGCTCATCGCCCTGACCCGTCCCCTGTCCGAGGACGAGCGCGCGGGCCTGCACCGGCTGCTCGACCACGGCGAAGGAGAGGGCGGGGAGATCCCGGTGGATCGGGTGGTCGCACCCCGGCCGGGCACCCTGTCCCCCTGGTCCACCAAGGCGACCGACATTGTGCGAAACGCCGGGTTCGACGCCGTCGAGCGCGTGGAGCAGGCCCACGCCTTCCACCTGCCCGGTCTGTCTGCGGCCGATCGCCCCGCGGTCGACGCCCTGCTCCACGACCGCATGACCCAGTCCGTGTTCGACGACGTCGCCAGCACAGCGGTCCTGTTCGAGCACCATGCGCCGCGCCCGGTCGTGCGGGTGCCGCTCCTGGCAGACGGTCCCGACGCCCTGCGCAAGGCCGACCGCGAGCTGGGCCTGGCGCTCGCCGCGGACGAGATCGACTACCTGGTGCAGGCCTTCGGCACGCTGGGCCGCGACCCGACCGACGTCGAGCTCATGATGTTCGCCCAGGCCAACTCGGAGCACTGCCGGCACAAGATCTTCAACGCCAGCTGGACCCTCGACGGCGAGGACGCCGACCTCTCGCTGTTCAAGATGATCCGCAACACCCACGCCCAGAGCCCCGACGGCGTGCTGTCCGCCTACTCGGACAACAGTGCGGTCGTCGAAGGTACGGTTGCAGGCCGCTTCTTCCCCGACCCCGCCACCGGCGTGTACGCGGCGCACCACGAGCCGGTGCACCTGCTGATGAAGGTCGAGACCCACAACCACCCGACGGCGATCTCGCCGCATCCGGGGGCGGGGACGGGCAACGGCGGCGAGATCCGCGACGAGGGCGCGACCGGCCGCGGCAGCAAGCCCAAGGCGGGTCTGACCGGCTTCTGCGTCAGCCACCTGCACCTGCCCGGCGCCGCGCGTCCCTGGGAGCAGGACCCCGGCACCCCCTCCCGCATCGCCACCGCCCGCGAGATCATGCTCGAGGGCCCCATCGGCGGCGCCGCCTACAACAACGAGTTCGGTCGCCCCAACCTGTGCGGCTTCTTCCGCACCCTGTGCATCGAGGCGCAGGGCGCGTCCGGCCCCGAGTGGCGCGGCTACCACAAGCCCATCATGATCGCCGGTGGCTACGGCAACATCCGCGAGCAGCACGTGCTCAAGGAGGGCTTCCCGGCCGGCGCCCACGTGGTCGTGCTGGGTGGCCCGGCCATGCTGATCGGCCTCGGCGGGGGCGCGGCCAGCTCGGTCGCCTCGGGCACCCAGGCGGAGGACCTCGACTTCGCCAGCGTGCAGCGCGCCAACCCCGAGATGGAGCGACGCTGCCAGGAGGTCATCGACGCCTGCTGGGCGCTCGGCGACGACAACCCCATCCTGTCGATCCACGACGTGGGTGCGGGCGGCCTGTCCAACGCCCTGCCCGAGCTGGTCCACGACGCCGGCCGCGGCGGCCACTTCGACCTGCGCAAGGTGCCCAACGCCGAGCCCGGGCTGTCGCCCATGGAGCTGTGGTGCAACGAGAGCCAGGAGCGCTACGTCCTGGCCATCGCCCCGGATCGCCTGGAGGCCTTCGAGGCGCTCTGTGTCCGGGAGCGGGCGATCTACGCCGTGATCGGCCGGTCCACCGACGACGACACCCTGCGCGTGGACGATCCCCTGCTGGGCGACGTGCCCATCGACATGCCCCTGGGCGTGCTGCTCGGCAAGCCCCCGCGCATGCACCGCGACGTGGTCACGGCGGTCGGGGAACCCGTGCCCTTCGAGACCGCCGGCCTGGACCTGGCGGAGGCCGCCGACCGGGTGCTGCGCCTGCCGACGGTCGCCTCGAAGAGCTTCCTCATCACCATCGGCGATCGCTCGATCACCGGCTACGTCGCCCGGGATCAGATGGTCGGTCCCTGGCAGGTCCCCGTCGCCGACGTCGCGACGACGACCGCCACCCACGACACCACCGCCGGTGAGGCGATGGCCATGGGCGAGCGCACCCCGGTCAGCCTGCTCGACGGGCCCGCCAGCGGCCGCATGGCCATCGGCGAGGCCCTGACCAACCTGGCCGCCGCACCGGTCCGCGCCCTCGACCGGGTCGTGCTGTCGGCCAACTGGATGGTCGCCGCGGGGCACCCCGGCGAGGATCGGCGCCTGTACGACACGGTCCGCGCGGTGGGCATGGAGCTGTGTCCGGCGCTGGGCCTGTGCATCCCGGTCGGCAAGGACAGCATGTCGATGCGCACGGTCTGGAGCGACGGCGGCGAGGAGCGCAGGGTCACCGCCCCGCTCTCGCTGATCGTGAGCGCGTTCGCCCCGACGCCCGACGCCGGCAAGGCGCTCACGCCCCAGCTGCAGGATGGCGACACCCGCCTCATCGTCGTCGACCTGGGCGCCGGCCGGAACCGCCTCGGTGGCTCGGCCCTGTGCCAGGTCTACGGCCAGCTCGGCGCGGTGCCCCCCGACGTCGACGATCCGGCCGTTCTCAAGGGCTTCTTCGAGGTCATGCAGGCCCTGCACCGCGCGGACTCCATCCGCGCCTACCACGACCGCTCCGACGGCGGGCTCTTCGTCACCCTCGCCGAGATGGCGTTCGCCGGGCGCAAGGGCCTCGAGGTCGACCTGACCGAGCTGGGCGAGGACGACGCCGCAGTGCTCTTCAGCGAGGAGCTGGGGGCGGTGCTGCAGGTCGACGAGGAGGACGCCGAGGGCGTCGTCGGCGCCTTCGCTGCGGCGGGCGTGGCGGCCTTCGACGCGGGTCGGGTCACCGACGTGCGCCGCATCGTCTTCCGGCGCGGGGAGGAGGTCGTCCTGCAGAGCGACGTCGTTCCCTGGCACCGCGCGTGGGCCGACGTCAGCTACCGCATGCAGGCGCTCCGCGATGATCCCGACTGCGCCCAGCAGGAGTACGACGGCCTGCTCGACGCCGAGGACCCGGGGATCTCCCCCTTCCTGACCTTCGATCCCGCCCATGACGTCGCCGCCCCCTTCATCTCCCGGGGCGCCCGTCCGCGGGTCGCCATCCTCCGCGAGCAGGGCGTCAACGGCCAGATCGAGATGGCCGCGGCCTTCGATCGCGCGGGCTTCGAGGCGGTCGACGTGCACATGTCCGACCTCGTCTGTGGACGGCGCTCGCTGCAGGACTTCCGCGGGCTGGTCGCCTGTGGCGGGTTCTCCTACGGTGACGTGCTCGGCGCGGGCGGTGGCTGGGCCCGCAGCGTGCTGTTCCAGACGGCCCTGCGCGACGGATTCCAGGCCTTCTTCGAGCGTTCCGATACGTTCAGCCTCGGCGTGTGCAACGGCTGCCAGATGATGTCCCATCTGGCCCCGCTCATCCCCGGCGCCGCAGCCTGGCCGCGCTTCGTCCGCAACCGCAGCGAGCAGTTCGAGGCCCGCGTGGCCACGCTGCAGATCGAGGACTCGCCCAGCATCCTGCTCGCCGGCATGCAGGGCAGCCGCATCCCGGTCGCGGTCGCCCACGGCGAGGGCCGCGCGCTCTACGCAGACGGTGCCCCCGAGGGTCCGGTCGCCGTGCGCTACGTCGACAACCGGGGCCAGGTCACCGAGCGCTACCCGCTCAACCCCAACGGCTCCCCGGGTGGCGTCGCGGGCCTGTGCAGCGAGGACGGCCGCGCCACCATCCTGATGCCCCACCCCGAGCGCGTGTTCCGCACGGTCAGCAACAGCTGGACGCCCGACGACTGGGGCCCGGACGGACCGTGGCTGCGCATGTTCCGCAACGCGCGGGCCTGGGTCGGCTGAGTCGTCCGACGGCGGGGAAGCGCGCTACTTCGTGCCCTTCTTCACGGTGACGGTCACGACGGCGCCGGTCTTGCCGTCCTCCTCGCCGAGCATGACCTGGGCGGAGTCGAAGCGGCTGCCGTCGCCGGTCACCTGCAGCACCGTCGCGCGCTCGCCGTTGTTGGTGGAGCTCATGAGGGTCTTCACCTCGCCCGCGCCGCCGAGGTTGCCGAGCTGCTGCTCGTAGTGGGACTTCATCGCGTCGAACGGCACGGCGCACGCCTCCTGCGCCATGGTCAGGTTCAGCCCGTCGCCGTTCTCCATGACCATGCCGCCGCCGACCTTGCAGTCGGGGTGACCGAACACCGGCATGCGCGGATCGACTCCGCCCGCGCCCTCGCCGAGCATCACGCGCTCGCCGTCGGCGGTGGTGACGTCGATGCGACCGTTGTCGATGTCCACCTTGCTGCCGGTCGCGATACCCACGCCCTGCTCGACGATGTTCTTGCCGATCTCGTCCTCGACGCTGTCGGGGATGAACGAGCCCAGGTTGCAGCAGCAGCACGCGGAGAGCAGGACGGCTGGCAGGACACGAAGGACGACGGGTAGGGTCACGGCGAGCTCCGGGAGGTGTGCATGGCAGCGGTGGTGACCGACAGGCGGCCGGACCAGGACGCGCTGGTCGAACTGTACGCCAGCGTGGGATGGACCGCGTATACCCGGGAGCCGGAGCGGTTGTGTCAGGCGGTGACAGGCAGCCGCTGGGTCGCCAGCGCGTGGGAGGGCGAGCGGCTGGTCGGGCTGTGCCGCGCCGTCGGGGACGGGGTCAGCATCTGCTACCTGCAGGACGTTCTGGTCCACCCGGACTGCCAGCGCCAGGGCCTGGGACGCTCACTGGTGCAGGCCTGTCTCGACGCCCACGCCGACGTGCGCGCGCTGGTGCTCATGACCGACGACCGGCCCGAGCAGCTCGCCTTCTACGAGGCGCTCGGACTGCAGCGCCTCGCGGATCTGAAGGAGACGAAGCTGAACATCTACCTTCGTTTTGCGGGAATGCGCCTCAGCTGAGCCAGTCGGGACGCTGACGCCTGGCCACGAACAGTCCGGCGAGCGCAGCCAGCAGGAAGGGCGCGCCGGCGAGCGCCGAGCTGTCGCAGCCGCAGCCGCCGGCACACGCGTCGACGCCCGTCTCGCCCGCGTCGGGATCGGTGGGGGAGGGCATGCCGCCCTCGGCGCTGAAGGTGACCATGTCGATCTCGTCGCCGTCCACGGTGAGGAAGCGCAGCACCAGCTCGGTGTCGCTCGCGTCGATGCGCACGGCGCCGTGGGCCTCGTTGAACTGCGCCTGCGAGCCCTGGACCGCGCACTCGAAGTCGCGGCGATCGAGGCCGCCGAGGCCGTTGACGACGACGGTGACGTCGTCGCGCCAGATGCGCTCGTAGTCGTGGTCGTGGCCGGCGATGACGAGGTCGATGCCCCACTCGGCGAAGGGCCACTGCATGTGCTCGCCATCGGACGTGCCGTGCTCGCCGGAGGACCAGGGCGGGTGGTGGCTGGTCACGACCTTGAACGGGGCGTCCGACGCGGCGGCGGCGTCGCGGAGCCACAGCGCCTGGACCGAATCGGCGGTGGCGCCGTCGGGCTCGCACTCCATGCTGTCGAGGCTGAAGAGGTGCACCGGGCCCAGCCGGACCTCGTAGTAGCGCTCCTTCCCCGGCAGCGTGAAGTAGGCGAGGTAGTCGTCGAGGCCCTCGGGGTCGTCGCAGGTGTCGCCCCAGTCGTGGTCGCCAGGTGCCGGCCAGAAGCGGTTGTCGTCGCTGCCTGCGCCGTGCTCGCCCTGATAGTCGCCGATGAAGTCGGCGTAGAACTGCCCGACGCCCAGCTCCAGGCCCTCGAAGGTGCCCCGGTACGCGCCGTCGCTGTAGTCGTTGTCGCCCACGGTGACGATGTGATCGGGCGACCAGCCGATCACCAGGTCCGCGACCTCGCGAGAGTCGTCGTCATCATCGCCGTAGTCGCCGATGACAGCGATGCGGACGTCTTCTGCGTGGGCTGTCGAGAGCAACAGGGACAGGACGAGCCACATGCGGCCTCCACCCCTGTCGTCGTCCGCCGTGCTGCCGTGCGCAATGTCAGGTGATGACGGTCACGACAATCTGCCTGCGATGCGGACTCTCGCGGTGCTCCCACAGGTAGATGCCCTGCCACGTGCCCAGCAGCAGCTGCCCGTCTCCGATGGGGATGGACAGGGAGGTGTCGGTGAGCACCGTGCGCACGTGGCCGCTCATGTCATCGGGGCCCTCGTCGCGGTGGCGGAAGCGGGGATCGCCGTCCATGACCGCGCCGGACATCCAGGTCTCGAGGTCGCGGAGCACGTCGGGATCGGCGTTCTCCTGGATGGTCAGCGAGGCCGACGTGTGGCGGCAGAACAGGTGGCACAGCCCGACGTCCACGCTCGCCGCGGCCACGACCG
>CALATR010000397.1 GCA_937891875.1 uncultured Pseudomonadota bacterium
CGGGGCGGGCTCCGCTCACGGGGAGTCGCGTTGCCGCGGGCAGGGGAGCGGTCTGCTCGGTCTCCAGTCCCCAGTCTCCAGCCTCGGCCGGCCAGGGATGCGTCTGGCCCCAGTGGGTCGGCTCCAATCCCGACGCCTCTGGGATTCTCCTCGCGCTCGACCGCAGAGGTTCCAGTCAGGGGCTGCACATCGACGATCGCAGTGCATCCGCTGCCGTAGGACTGGAGACTGGAGACTGGAGACTGGAGACCGCCCCTCCACTCCCCTGCCCGCGGCAACGCGACTTCCCGCGAGCGGATCCCGCCCCGCCACTCCCTCGCCCGCAGCAACGCGACTCCCCGCGAGCGGATCCCGCCCCCCCTTCACCCCACCGGCACCACCACCCGCACGCTGATTACCGCCCGCTCCGTCGCCTCCTCCACATGGAACGTCAGGGCGCCGAGCTTGATCGTCTCGCCCTGGCGGGGGATGCGGCCGATGCCTTCGAGGATCAGGCCGGCGATGGTCTCGTAGTCGCCCTCGGGGAAGGGGTAGCCGGTCTCGTCGATGAGCTCGTCCAGCTCGATGCGGGCGGGGACGCGCCACTCGTGGTCGGACAGGCGCTGGATCTCCGGCTCGTCGTCGTCGCGCTCGTCGCGGATCTCGCCGACCACCTCCTCCAGCAGGTCCTCGATGGTGACCAGGCCGACGCTGCCGCCGTACTCGTCGACCACGACGACCAGGGGATCGCGGCGGTGGCGCATCTCGGTGAGCAGGTCGTCCACGCGCTTGGACTCGGGCACGAAGACGGTGGGCTCCATGAGGTCGGCCACCTGCATGTCTCCGCCGTTGGCGAACAGCAGGGCGCGCACGTGCACCACGCCGACGATCGCGTCGATGCGCTCCTCGTAGACTGGCAGTCGCGAGTGGCCGCTCTCGACCGCGACCTCGGCCGCCTCCTCGAGGGTCGCGTCGAGGGGGACGGCGATGAGGTCGACCAGGGGCGTCATGACCTCTTCCACCGGGGTCTCCGAGAGCACGAAGAGGCGCTTGATGAGGCGGCGCTCGTCGGCGTCGATGTCGCCGTCGGAGTCGCCGCCCCCGTCGCCGAGCAGGTCGACGATCTCCTCGCGGCGGATGGGCTCGCGGCGGCCGCGGCCGAGCACGCTGTCCAGCGCCTTGGACCACAGGCTGACCAGCACCAGCCCCGGCGAGAAGACGAGCTGGGCGAAGCGCAGGGGGTAGGCGACCATCGGCGCCATGCGGTCGGCGTAGTGCTGAAAGACGGTCTTGGAGAGCGTCTCGCCCAGGATGAGGGCGAAGGGCGTGTAGACGAGGGCCGAGGCGATGGCGAGCTCGATGCCCCACCAGCCGAGCACGGTCGCGGTCAGGGTGGTGCCGGTGACGAGCGAGAGGTTGGTGCCGATGAGGCAGGTGCCGAGCAGGCGGTCCTCGCGGGCGAGGAGCTGCAGCGAGAGCGAGGCCCCGGTCTTGCCCTCGTCGGCGGCGGCGCGCAGGGCGAGGCGATCGGCGCTCACCATGGCCATCTCGCTGCCGGAGAAGAAGGCCTGGCCGATGAGGCAGGCGAGGGCGCCTGCGACGCCGATGATGGTCGCGGGGATCACGGCGCGCCCCCGGGGCCGGAGTCCTCGTCGCGGGGGGCGGTCGTCGCGGCGACGAGGCGGACGCTGATCTCGGAGATTCGGCGTCCTTCCATGCTCTTGACGACGAAGCGGTGCCCGGCGAAGGTGAAGGCGTCGCCGCGGTGGGGCAGGCGGCCCAGCGCGTGGAAGATGAACCCGCCGACCGTGTGGTAGTCGCCCTCGGGCAGGGCCAGCCCGGTCGCGTCCTCGAAGTCCTCGAGGTCGAGGTTGGCGCGCACGGTCCACACGCCGGGCGCGACCCGCTGCACGCTGTCGGGGTCCTCGTCGTCCTCGTCGGGGAAGTCGCCGAACAGCTCCGCGAGGAGGTCGTCGAGGGTGACGAGGCCGACCAGGGTGCCGTGCTCGTCGACCACGAAGGCCAGGTGGTAGCGCCGCTCCAGGAACGCCTCGAGCATGTCGTGGGCGGGCTTGGACTGGGGCACGAACACGGGTGGAAGCAGCAGCGAGCGCAGCTGCAGCGGACCCTCGGGGGGCTGCCGCCGGTGCTTGAGCACGTCCTTGAGCAGGAGCACGCCGACGATGTCCTCGATGTCCTGCTCGAAGATGGGCACCCGGCTGTAGCCCTGCTCCCGGCACGCCTCGACCAGCGCCTCCCACGGCGTGTGGGCGGACAGCGCGAACATGTCCGGGCGTGGGGTCATGAGCCGGCCGACGGTCAGGTCCTCGAACTCGAAGACCGCCTCGACCATCTCGCGCTCGTGGGCCTCGACGTTGCCGGCCAGGGCGCCCTGATCGAGGAGCGAGAGCAGCTCCGCCTCGCGCAGCCCCTCCTCGTGGGGACGAGAGGTGACGCCCAGCGCGCGCGCGAGCACGGTGACGATCCCGCTGACCACGAGGCGGACCGGGAACACGACCCACTGGAAGAAGGACAGCGGCCAGGCGGCGGCCTTGGACCAGCGCACGTTGAAGCGAAACGCCAGGACCTTCGGGGTGATCTCGGAGAGGAGCACCAGGGTCGGGGTGACGACCAGGATGTTCAGCCAGGGGTCGAGCCAGGCGTAGCCGGTCATGCCCTCGAACAGCCCGGCACCGGTGCTGGCGAAGGCGACGTTGACGGTCTCGTTGCCGATCAGGATGGTCGTGATCAGGGCGGTCCGCCGCTCCAGCAGGCGCACGACCCGGCTGCCGGCGCCGCCGCCGGTCTCGAGGCGCTGGCGCTGGAGCTTCTGCAGGCTGAACAGGGCGGTCTCGGTGCCGCTGAAGAGGAAGGACAGGGTCAGCAGCACCACCGAGATGGCGAGGGCTGCGCCGAGGGGCAGCTCGAGGGCGGGGGCGCCGGCGGTGGCGAAGATCATCGCTCCACCCCCGATCCTGGCTCGCCCTCGAAGTGCGACCACGGGGCCTGTGGCCAGTCCTCGTCACGGCCGATCCGGATGCCACGGTCAGCGGTGAACTCGCCGATCACGCTGGTCCGGACGTCGTGCTCCGAGGCGAGCGCGTGCACGGCGCGCAGGGCGTCCGGCGGCACGGCGAGCAGCAGCTCGTAGTCGTCGCCGCCCGCCAGCTGCAGGGTCTCGGCGGGTACGCGGGCGTGGGCGAAGGCGGGGTGGTCCGGCAGGGCGGCGGGGTCGACGGCCGCCCCCACGCCGGACGCGCGGCACATGCGCGGCAGGTCCTGGTGCAGGCCGTCCGAGAGGTCCATGGCGGCGGACACATGGGGGGCGATGGCGAGGGCGAAGGCGACCCGAGCGGTCGGGCGGCGCAGGGCGCGCAGGGCGTCGGGATGGGGATCGTCCGAGAAGCGCGCCGCGCTCGCAAGGCCGGGGATCCCGGTGACGACGAGCAGATCCCCCGCCTGAGCGGAGTCGCGACGCAGGGGACCGGCGGGACCGGTGCGGCCGGCCATGGTGA
>CALATR010000398.1 GCA_937891875.1 uncultured Pseudomonadota bacterium
CGCGAACGCCACAGACCGAGGCTGTCGCCGCCGACCTGGGCTACCCCCTGCGCCGCGCGGTGCCCCCCTCGATGCGGGTTCACCGGGACGCGCTGCTCACCCAGGCGCGTCTGCCCGCCGACTGGCCGGTCGCGCCACCCCGCGACGCGCTCACCACCGTGGCCGTCACCGGGGCCACCGGCTTCCTGGGCGCCCACCTGATCCGCGAGCTGCTCGACCGCGGCGACCTGGCGGTGCGCTGCGTCATCCGTGGGGTGGATCCCCAGGCGCGGCTGCGCGAGGCCTTCCGCCGCTGGGACCTCGACCCCCGCGGCCTCGATCGCGTGACGTGCTGGTCGGGCGATCTGCTGACCGACGACCTGGGACTTGGTCCGGCGCAGGTCGCCGAGCCCGACGTGTGGATCCACAGTGCGGCGTGGCTCGACTTCACCGCCAGCGCCGCGACGCTTTCGCCAGCGAACGTGGGCGGCACGCGCAGGGTGCTCGATCTGGCGGCGCGGACCGGGGCGAGGGTGCACCTGGTCTCGTCGAAGGGCGTGTTCGCGCCGGGCAGTCATCCCGGGAGCGGGCCTGTCGCCGAGGAACAGCCACCGCGGCCGATCTTTGGCCCATTGACCGGGTATCAGCAGAGCAAGTGGGCGGCGGAGCACCTGGGCTGGGAGGCGCGGACGCGTGGGCTGCGGGTCGCCATCCACCGCCCGGGCCGGATCGTCGGTCGCGCGGACGGCGGGCCGGTCCCCCCCGATGATCTGCTGGTGCTGCTGCTCCAGGGCATGCTCGTCGCCGGCGCCGTGCCCGCGGTGCGCTGGCCCATCGAGGTGGTGCCGGTCGACGCGGTCGCCCGGGCGATCGTGCGCGCGCTGCCCCGGGTCGTCACGACCAACCTGGTGCACGGCGAGCCCTGCGACATCGAGGACCTGCTCGACGTGCTGCCTGCCGGAGTCCCCCAGCTCGAGCGCCTCCCCTGGGCCGACTGGCGCGCGCGGGTGCTCGCAGACCCCGACAGCCCCCTGCAGCGGGTCGCCCACCTCCTCGGTCCGGTGCTGCCAGCGCGGGTCCACGAGGCCCGGCTCGACCGCGCGGTCGGTGGGGAGCTCCTCGGCGCGCTGCCCCCCGCGCCGAGCCTGCTCGCTGGCCTGCTCCGTCAGCTGGACGTCGGTCAGCCCGTGCGCCGCGGTGCGGTCGGAGGTCGGTCATGAGCCAGGTGCTGGATCCCGACGCCGTCAGCCACCCCCACGACCTGCGCGTGGGCGTGCCCGACCGGCTGCCTGCCGCGGTCATCCGCGAGCTGTCCCGCCTGCGTCCGGGGCCGGTCTGGCGCGCGCTGCTGGTCGAGTGGGGCGTCATCGCCGCCACCATCGCCCTGTGCACCCTGCTGCCCTGGTCTGCCTGGCTCTACCCCCTGGCGGTGATCGTGATCGGCAGCCGCCAGGTCGCCCTGACCGTGCTCGCCCACGACGCAGCACACCAGCGCATGTTCGACCATCGCGTCTGGAACGACGTCATCGGGGGCATGCTCGCCGCGTGGCCGACCTTCATCACCCTGGGCTCCTTCCGCCACCACCACGGCGAGCACCACCGGCACCTGGAGCAGCCGCTGGACGGCAACCGCTTCCTCTGGCGCACCCACAAGCCAGACGGCACCCGGCGCCGGGACTGGGTCTACCCGAAGACCCGCGCAGGGCTGGCGTTGAAGCTGCTCAAGGTCGGGCTGGGCCTGCCCGGGCTGCGCTGGATGATCGGCGGGCAGCTCACGGCGATCTGGTTCCGCACCTCCTGGGCGGACCTCGCGCTGCGGGTGGCCTGGACCGCGGCGATCGCGGCGGTGCTCACGGCGCTCGGCGGCTGGGCGACCTTCTTGTGGTACTGGGTCGTGCCCTTCCTCACCTGGCACATCGTCGCCCAGTACGTGCGGCTGATCTGCGAGCACTCGGCGATCCCGGCCCGCGCGGACGGAGCGCCCGAGCCCTACGCCCTGTCGCGCACCACCCTGGCACGGCCCCTGGAGCGATGGCTCTTCGTTCCGCGAAACATCAGCTACCACGTCGAACATCACTTCTATCCCAGCGTGCCCTTCTACAACCTGCCCGCGCTGCACGAGGCCCTGATGCAGACCCCCGGCTTCCGCGCGCACGCGGTCGTCACCCCGTCCCTGGCTGCGTCCCTGCGTCAGGTCCTCGTCGTCCCCGGATCCCCCGCGGCCCGGCCGGTGCCGGTGGACGCGACGTGAGCGCGGCTCCCCGCCCGCTTCCCCTCGGCCTGCGCATGATCAACAGGGTCGGCCCCATGGTCGAGCGGTCGGGCATCCTGACGACCGAGCTCGATCCGGACGCCCTGTGTGCCCTCGCCGTCCAGCGCTCCGGGCTCACCGACTTCGGCGATCCGTCCTTTCGACCCGCCCTGGAGCGCCTGCTCGACTCGGTGCAGACCGACGCCAGACTGCACTTCCTCGGTCGGCGCTTCATGCACCAGGTCGTGCTTCGCGCCCTCGAGGTTCGCCTGCGCCTCGCAGCCCGGGCGCCCGAGGCCGACGCCCTGCCGCTGCGCCCCCCGCTCGTGATCTGCGGCCTGCCACGCTCCGGCACGACCTTCCTGCACCGCCTGCTCGCGCTCGCCGACGACGCCCAGGCCCTGCCGCTGTGGGAGCTGATGGAGCCGGTCGCCGGGCCGGGGCCCGATCGCCGCCGGGTCGAGGCCGAGCGGCGCATGGCCCGCCTCGCTCGGGTCGTGCCCCACTCGATCGACGCCCAGCACCTCATGCGCGCCGACCTGCCCGACGAGTGCGGCCACCTGTTCAAGCCCGCCTTCCTGTCCTCGCTGCTGTGGATGGTGCCGGCGACCGGCTGGCTGGAGTGGATGCACCACCAGGACTTCGGTCCGGCCTACGCCGACTATCGGCGATTGCTGGCCCTGCTCGCGAGGCCCGATCGCCGGCTCGTGCTCAAGGACCCGTTCCACGCGATGCACCTGCCCGCCCTGTTCAGCGCCGTGCCCGACGCCCGGGTCGTGCAGACCCATCGCGCCCCGTCCGAGGTGGTGCCGAGCTTCCACAAGCTGTGCCTGACCCTGCACGCCGTGTTCGCCGAGGACCTCGACCTGCAGCGGATCGTCACCGCGAACACCGACTGGCTCGCCCACCTCGCCCAGCGCAGCGTCGACGACCGGGTGCTCGTGCCTGCCGGCCAGGTGCTCGACGTCGACTACCGCGACCTCGTCCGCGATCCGGTCGACACCTGCCGCCGCATCCACGCGCACTTCGGCCTGCCGTTCGACGAGGCCCTCGAGGCGCGCATGCAGGCGTTCGTGGCGGAGAACGGCCAGCGCAAGCACGGGCCGAACCCCTACTCGGCCGAGGACTACGGGCAGACCACGGCGGGGATCGGCGCGCGGTTCCAGGACTACCGCAGCACGTACGGTCTGGATTGAGTGTCCGCGTTCAACCTGTGGTATCACCCTGTGCGAACTCCCAGGTCCGAGGAGCGGTGATGCCCGACGCCCACGACACCGGCCAGCTCGTCGCGAGCGCCGCCGAGATCTACGACCGCTTCTTCGTGCCCGCCCTGTTCGAGGCGTGGCCCGCCCGGATCCTCGACCTGCTGGACCTGGGAGCTGGCAGCCGGGTGCTGGACGTCGCCTGTGGGACCGGGGTCGTGAGCCGACACGCCCACGCGCAGGGCTTCGAGACGGTCGGGGTCGACCTCAACGAGGGCATGCTCGCCGTCGCCCGCAGCCGATCGCCCGACCTCCACTGGCGGCAGGGCGACGCCACCGCACTGCCGTTCGCCGACGCCAGCTTCGACGCCGCGATCTGTCAGTTCGGCTGGATGTTCTTCGCCGATCGCACCGCCGCGATCCGCGAGCTGCGCCGGGTCGTCGGCTCCGATGGCGCGATCGCGGTGGCGGTCTGGGGCCCCCTCGCCGAGACCCCCGGCTATGTCGCCATGGCCGACCTCATCGCCCGCCTCTTCGGCGAGGACGCCGCCCGCTCGCTGCAGCAGCCCTACGCCTTCGGCGACGACGCCCTCCTGCGCCGCGCGTTCGACCAGGCCCACGAGCCCGACGCCGCCATCCACCGCCTCATGGGCGAGGTGCGCTTCCCGTCCCTGGACGACTGGGTGCACACCGACATCAAGGGCTGGACGCTCGCCGACGTGATCGACGACGACGGGTTCGCGCGCCTGCGGACGGCGGCCCGGGAGGAGCTCGCCGGGTTCGTGGAGCCGGACGGCAGCGTGCGGTTTGCGACCGGGGTGCGGGTCGTCGTGGGGTGAGGCGAACCGGCCCCTGGACCCGGCCCGCGCTCAGTCGTCCTGACGCGCCAGCCAGCCGAGGATGGCGTGGTTGGTCTCCTCGGGCAGCTCCTGCTGGATCCAGTGTCCGCAGTCGAGGCCGACCACGTCGGCGTTGGGGACGAAGTCGGTCAGGGTGGGGGACCTGGGGATGCTGTCCTGGTCGCCGTGGATCATGAGGGTCGGGTGGGGGAGGACCGGATCGGCGTCCGCGAGGGTGTGCCAGTTGCGGTCGAGGTTGCGGTACCAGCAGATGGCGGGCGTGAACCCGGTGGTCTCGAAGGCGGCGACGAAGACGTCGAGCTCGTCCTCGCTCATGACCGGCTCGCCGAGCGGATCCTCGGCCTGGGCGAGCTCCATCATCAGCATGCCGGGGCCGGGCGGCGCAGGGGGCACCTGCTTGCGGAACAGGTTGCGGAGGAAGCGGCGGGGGCTCTCGTCGAGGACCGCGTCCGCGACGCCGGGCTGGCGGTTGAAGTGTACGAAATAGTAGTCCGAACCCAGGAACTCCTCCATCATCGCGATCCAGGGGCGGTCGCCGCGGGGCTGGTAGGGCAGGGCGAGGTTGACGATGCGGCGGACCCGGTCCGGGTGCAGGAGCGCGAGCCCCCACACGACCATGGCGCCCCAGTCGTGGCCGACGAAGGTGGCCTGGGCGTAGCCGTAGTGGTCGAGCAGGGCGACGAGATCGCCGGTCAGCTCCTCGATGCCGTAGGCGGACACGTCGTCGGGTCGGGACGAGCCGCCGTAGCCGCGCTGGTTCGGGATGATGACGTGGTAGCCGGCCTCGACCAGGGCAGGCACCTGGTGGCGCCAGGAGAAGGCGTGCTCGGGGAAGCCGTGGCACAGCACGATCGGTCTTCCGGCGTGGTGCGCGCCGGCCTCGAAGACCTCGAGGGTCACGCCGTTGACGGAGATGAGCTGGGGGGCGGGAAAGTCGGTGGGTGCGGACATGGCTTGGCCTCGGACTCGCCAGGGGCCGGGACCAGAGCGGGCGCTCCCTCCGGGCCTCCGTGGACATCCCCTCTTCACCCGAGACCCTGACGATCCTCGTCAGGGATGTGGCATGATGGAACAGCATTGCTGACAGGTTTCGTCAGGGTCTTGACCGAGGGTGGGACCATGAAGACCGCTGCCCGCCGCGACCGACTCCTCCACCTGCTGTACCGGGGATCCACGACCGTGCCCGCGGTCGCGACCGACCTGGGGGTGTCCGAGCGCACCGTCTACCGCGACATCGCCGCCCTGCGTGACGCGGGCCATGCGATCCAGGCGACCCCCGGCCCGGGCGGCGGCGTGCGCATCGCCCCTGGCGCCCGCCCGCGCGCGGTGCACTTCGAGGTCGCCGAGATCGTCGGGCTCGCCTTGTCGGTGGCCATCCTCAAGGCCACGCCGCACACCCCGTTCGCGGCGAGCGCCGAGGCCGCCCTGGACCGGGCCCGACTCGCGCTGTCTCCCGAGCGCAGGCGGGCGATCCAGCGCCTCGAAGCCCACATCCTCATCGGCACCCCCGCCACCGAGCGGGTCAGCGGCTCTCTCGGCGAGGTCGACCCGGCCCTGCTGCCGGTGTTCGAGCGCTGCTTCACCGAAACCCGGGCCATGGCCTTCGACTACCGCGACAGCGCCGGCCGCCCGAGCTCGCGCCGGATCGAGTGCATCGGCCTGCTCCTGCACCCGCCGGTCTGGTACATCCTGGCCTGGGACCTGGACAAAGACGCGTCACGCCTGTTCCGCATGGACCGGATTCTGGCGCCCTCGTGCGGGGAGGTGCTGACCGCGCAGCACGCGCTCGGCGACGTGGTGGTGGAGGTGGAGCCGGCGCTGGATCGGTGGAGGCGGCGGGCGATCGGTTGAGGAGGCGTCCCCGCCGGAGATCGCGTGAACGTCCCATGGGTTGTGTTGCTGAAACCATGCGAAATCTCGTGCGGTGATGGTCCTGAGTACCTTCATGGAGTTGATGCCAGCACCCTGGCAGACCCCAAGGAGGACCCGTGCTTCACTCCCAGCGGCACACCCAGTCCGAGAGCCCCCGGCACCAGAACGCCCAGCAGCCCGGGTCCGTGAGCGAGACCGATCGGGATCAGGACACCCTCGGCAACGCGGCCCTCACCGAGCAGCTGGGGGCAGCTGGGGAGGGCGACCCCCGGGACAGTTCCGAGAAGCAGGCCGACCTGGATCTGGCGTTTCAAGCGGGTCTCGAGGTGGTCGAGGCGCCGGATGCGCTCTTCGAGGAGGTGCAGCCCGAGCTGGACGACATCGCCGAGGAGTACGGGCTGAAGTGGCTGGAGCTGCGCCCGGACATGGGGCCGCGCAAGGTCCTGGACGGCAAGGTCAACCCCCATCGGCTCGATTCGGTGGTGGTCCTGTCCGACCCTGACATGGTGTGGCTCTACACCTGGGTTCGCGGCCTGGATGCCGTCCTGCGACCGCTGGCCATCGGAGACGAGGTGGACGAGCTGTCTGACGACGAGGTGCTGATCCTCGGCGACGACCTGTCTGGCGACGACCTGTCCGGCGACGACCTGTCTGGCGACGACCTGTCTGGCGACGACCTGTCTGGCGACGACTTCGTGGAGGACGACTTCGAGCCAACCCCGCTCGAGGACTTCACCGACCGGTTCGGCGACTTCCTCGACCACCCGTGGCTGGCCTGGCTGGGCACCGCCGGCGCGCGCTTCGCCACCTACTGCGAGACCCTCCGCGGGGGAGACCGGACCGCCACCTTCACCCTCCCGGCAGATCCTGGCGTGGAGCCGGCCGTCGGCCTCCGCCCTGCCATCGAGGAGCTCGAGGCCCTCGTGGTCCGCGCACCCGCCGGCGGCGGCAAGAAGAAGTCCTCCTCCTCCAGCAAGGACGGGGACGGCGAGAAGAGCGGCAAGAAGAAGAAGGTCCTGAGCGGGCCGATCTCCGGCAAGGTCGAGTCCTCCCTGGACGGGCTGAAGGATCTGGACCGCCAGCGGCAGACGAAGCGCAGCTGGACGCACGACGAGCGCGGTGAGATCGCAGCCCTGCTGGCCGAGATGGACAAGCTGGGGGTGCTCTACGTCGACATCTTCGGCAAGCAGGACACCGCCTACACCGACGACGCCCTGGGGCGGACCGCGATCCAGCGCGTCGGGACGGTCAGCGTGCCCAACAACCGCCTTCTCTCCTTCGACACGCAGTTCGAGTACGCCGGTGGCGACAGCCGCTACCTGGTGACCCTGCTCCCCGACGAGGAGGGCGTCCCCGAGCTGCTGGACGCCCCATTTGCCGTGAGGCGGCGCGCCGCAGGGGGTGGGACCAGCGCCAAGGGGCGGTCGTTCCGCGGAAAGCAGGGCTTCTTCCCCAATCCTGACTACTGGAAGGACAAGGCGCCCGACGACTCCGTGCCCAGGCCGAACACCCGCGACAACCTGCTCAACCCGATCCTCGAGCTGAAGGATGCGGGTGAGGCCAAGAACGAGGGTCTGGTGGCCCAGGGAGCCGGACCCGGCGAGCCGTGGGTCTTCTGCGTGCCCGACACCTTCGACGACCCCAAGATGAACCCCGACGGCAGGCAGGCGGGCAACGCCGGTCGAGCGCGCCGGCAGGTGGACGACTTCGACCAGGAGGCCTCGGACAAGGCCGTCATGCGGGCCACGGTCTACCAGACCCGCACGCCTCCCCAGAAGCGCTCGGACGCAGGCCGGGATCCGCAGAAGGAAGCGGGTGGGATCGCCGCGTCGGAGTGGATGGGTGCCAAGAGCGACGACTATCCGGCCTACTCGGCGTCCATGGGCCAGCTGGGGTCCCACGAGTACTGCCACCTCGTGGGTGACGGCGACAGCGGTGAGTGTTCCGCCGACAACCTGGTCGTGGGCACCAGCGGCGTGAACACCGAGCAGCTGGCCATGGAGGAGACCCTGCGCCCGTACCGGCCCAGGCTGTGCCGCCTCGGCTACGCCCTGCGGCTGACCGTCACCGCGATCGTGGGCGGTACCCCGCTCAAGAAGGACGACCCCAAGGACTCGGACTGGCCGCAGGACCAGATGGCCAGCTTCATCCGCTACGAGATGCTCGCCCATCCCATCGACACGTCGCTGAAGGGCACCCAGGAGATCCCGATCCACACCCAGGTCATGGACGGCCAGCGCGGCGTCATCACGGAGGCCGAGGTCGACATGCTCAAGCAGACCCTGTCCGGAAAGCTCGACCGGGTGCTGGAGGCCCTGGACGTGCTGTCCGAGCTCCTCGACGGCGAGCGAACCGACGAGGAGGTGGACAAGGCGCACTACGAGTACAGCGACAACGGCAAGAAGATGCCGATGAGCCCGTCCGACTGCATGAAGGACGACTTCGACGTCCGCGGGGACAAGCGGCGGGCCCCCCGAGACGCCGTGCTCCTGCCGGGCGTCGCGGCCCCCGACCCCAGCCAGGATGGCAACGCCCACATCGGCCGCTACACCCAGGGCAGCTACCTCGGCGGTGGCACCGCTTGTGCCGGCACTTCGGTCCGCGCGGCCCAGGACCTCCTGTCGGGTGGCTTCGACGATCTGAACGTGGACGAGACCGTCGCTCGCGGCGTGTCCGACTACCTCACCGTGCGCTCCGAGCACCCTGGCGCCCCGCCCTTCCTGGCCAGCTACGAGATGCGCACCTCACCGGCGAACCAGGATCTGGACCTCGATCTGGTGACGGCGCGGACGATCGAGAACGGCGACTTCGGCCTCTTCCGCGAGTACCTGGAGCGCGAGCAGCCCGTCGCCGCAACGATCACGGCAGGCGCGTACACCTTCACCGCTGCGGCGCTGCAAGACGGCACCCTGTGCATCTTCGACTCCCACGCCAACCGCATCCACCAGCGTGCCTACAAGGAGTCCTTCGCGTCGATGCCCAAGCTCATTGCCGGGATCAAGCGGGTGATCACCGAGCACGGCGTGAACCTGCACGACGACATCGCCGTGGAGATCTACCGCCGGGATGGGTAGGTCCGAGCCCGGCTCGAGGCGCACGGCCCCTTCAGGCATCTCACAGGCCCGGACCCACGGCCTGCTCGCCGGGTAGCAGAGGGCAGGAGGGGCTGATGATGCGCTTGCTACCTGTACTCGTGATCCTGGCTGGGGCCTGTGCCAGAGAGGCGGACCCCTGCGAGGTCGAGGCGAACCAGGACGCCGAGGTGGTGGGGACCCTGCCGCTGAGCGGCGCGAATCCGAGGATCGGCACCTTCGCCCGGCACCCCGATGGCGGCGGCGCCTTTCCCGTGTTGACCGACGAGATCAACGCCGAGAAGTCCCTGATCCGTATCGATGCCCAGGGCACGCCCACCTGGACCGTGGGCCGCCCCACCGAGGCCTTCTACCAGCTCGACCAGGCTCCGCACGCGGCGTGGGGACCCGAGGGCTGGGTGATGGCCTGGACCCGGGATGACGACGTGGCCCCGCTCGTGCGGATCGACGACCAGGGCCAGGCGACCGCACTCGACCCCCTGCCGGACGGTGGCGAGCACGTGGCGCTGGGCTGGATCGGCACGTCCTTCCTGGTCATGCAAGACGGTCAGGACCACAGCACGATGTACCACCGCCTGAACGCCGATGGCAGCGTGCTGGAGGGTCCCATCGACCCCGAGGGCTACAACCTGGGCTGGACCCGGACCGCGGTGGGGGGAGACGATCGCGCGGCGTTCATCGCCGACGGCGGGATCACCTTCGTCGACGGGCAAGGCGCCAAGCTGGGCCACCTGATCGCCGAGCGGAGCCGCGGGATCTACGCCGTGGACGCGGTCCCCGATGGTCAGGGCTGGCGCACGGCCTTCATCACCACCGTCGACCACGTCCGGGACAACGGGATCTCGGTGTCCAGCTGGAACGGGGGCGCCATCCTCCACGATCGGCTCGACTCCGAGGCGACCTCGACCGGCAAGCCCCGAGTCGAGCCCATGCTGGGCGAGGGCGTCTGGCCGACCTTCGTGATGATGTCCCGGGACGGCAGCGCGGCCGTGTTCCTGGACGACCAGGATCGCCTCGGTGCCTACGACGTGAGCGACGACTCCGCCCGAGGAGAGCGCTGTCGGGTCCGCCTGGACGCCCCGGGTGTGCCCTACGACGCCCAGCGCGACGGCGACACGCTGACGGTCTGGCTGCGCAGCGGACGGGACCTGATCCGCTGGACCGCCGACCTGTCCCGCCCGCCCCCGGGCGCGGGCTGACCGGGTGTTGCGGCGGTGGGGGGCGCCTTCGGAGGGGATCAGGGTGACTGGTAGAGCTTGTGCCAGCGCCCACCGATGTCAGCCACCAGCTCGTCGAACAGGTCGTCGGGGGTAGGGGCGTCGAGCAGATCCTCGGCGTCCCACCCGTCGACGCGATCGAGGACGAGGGTCACCAGCGTCGCATCCGGCGGGACGTCCTCCAGCCAGAGGAGGCCGTCGCTCCGGGTGTTGGCGCACGCCAGGGCGAAGCCGTCGTACGCCTCGAAGCCGAAGGTGTAGCGGACGTCCTGGCGACGGGCGTCGAGCCAGTCGCGGGCCACCGCGGGATCGACACCGTCCAGCGCGACCATGAACAGGAAGTCGTGGGTGGGGCGCTCGACGATCGCCGCAAAGAACTCGGCGTAGCTCTTGAATCGAGCAACTGGGGCGCCAGCGTGGGTGGCATGGGAGTACTGAAGGACCACCACCGCGGGATCGGTGTCGGAGTGGCTGTAGTCGAGCAGCACGGCGGAGATGTGGGTGGCCATGGCGAGGTAGACCATGCGGTGTGGCCTGCAGCCCCGGGCGACCCACGCGGCCCGCTCGTCGTCCCGATCGTCCAGGTACGCGTCGAGGTGGTCCCAGGCCGCCTCGTACGGCCGCCCCAGCCCGGAGTCGGCGAACACGGTGAGCACGTCGTCGTCGAGCGGGATCGCGTCTCCCCAGCGATGCACGCCTCCGTCCAGGGTGAGGTGGTGGCGGAGCAGCGGGGGAAGCCGAACCCCGCGCGCGACCTCCCAGCGGGTGAGCGCGTCCGCGTCCAGGGGCTTTGGATCCGGGCGTGGAACCCACGGGATCACCGGTCGGTCGAAGCGCGCGGGGGTGGGTTCGGGCGGCTCGGGTTCCGGCGGCTCGGCTTCGGGATCCGGCGCAGCGGCGAGGTCCACGTGGAGCGAGAATACGCCGCCGTGGTCGGGTCTGCGCCAGGCCTGCACCTCGGGGAGCTCGAACCGGCACTGATCGAGCACCAGCCAGGGCACGTCCACCCGGGGGAGCAGGCCGCGGACATCGTAGTTGCGCAGCTGCAGGGCCTCGAGGTGCGCGAGCTGCCGCGCCAGCTCGACGGCTGAATCGGCGGTTCGGAGGGGACCCTTCGCCAGCAGGAGCAACCACGCCAGGTTCGGGAGGCGAGCCTCGGCAGGTACGGAGAGGCCGGCTTCCAACCGCAGCGTGAGGGACTCGATGCGCTTGTGGTCGATACGGTCCATCGGGGCCACCACCTCCACGTCGAGCCAGCGCAGTGCCCGGAACTTCCGGAGGACCCCGGCGAGATCGGGCTGCGAGGCGGGCCCGACCAGGAGGGAGGTCACCTGCGCCATGCGGGGATGGTCGAGGACCGCGCCGTACACCGCGAGCGGCGCGTCGAGGGTGAGCTGGGCCAGCCCGAGGGCCTCGTCCGCGTCGAGGAACCGGGCGAGCGCTTCCGGATCCACCGACCCGTCGACGATGAGGTGTCGCGGGGCGCCGCCCATCCACTCGATGGGAAGCCGCCAGCGGGCCGCGAACGACTCCACCAGCTGCGGAAAGCGCCGCCGGCTGCGCTTCGCCAGGAGCTTGCCCCACTTTCGCGTCTGGACCTGCTTCAGCCAGGTCGTGATCTCCGCCTCGGTGGGTGCGGTGACGCGAGGCGGGGCCAGCATGCCGGATCGGGGAACGTGCATGCCGGCGTCGTAATGGGGCGGGAGGTGGAGGTGCGAGCGGGGAGCGGCGACGAGTCGGGGAGGTTGGGATGCTCGGGGGTTGGGGTGGCTCCCGAGACTCGCCCCGACCCCCGTGAGGAATCCTGCGCAAACGCACGTTCGAGCCTCCGAGTCCCCTGGAGGTCCCATGCTCGTCTTGCTCTCGTTCCTGGCGTCTGCCGCCACCCTGCACGTCGATCCCGCCAGCACGGCCGGAGGGTCGGCGGATGGCTCGCCTGGCGCGCCGTATGCGACCGTGACCGCGGCCCTCTCCGACGCGTCCGCCTCGGACACCCTCGTGCTCGCCGAGGGCACCTACGCCGAGTCCGTCACCGTGAACGTCGACGTCACGAACATCGGCCAGTCCGATCTGACGTCGGTGGTCACCATGCCCTGGACCCTGTCGACGTCGGGGGTGACGCTGGACAGCCTGCGCTTCGTCGGCACCGGGACGGGCACGGCGGTTCAGGCCAGCCGCCCGTTCACCGTCCAGAACAGCCAGATCGAGAACTTCCAGGTCGGCGTGCGCACCGACGGGGTGGCGTCGGGCGGCCTGGTCCGCCGCAATCGCATCCTGCACACGCTCTTCCCGGTGTTCCTCGTGAACTCGGGGTGGAGCACCTACGTCATGGTCGAGAACAACATCCTGACCGGCCGCGGCGGCTCCGGCTTTGGCGTCTACACCTACGACACCCGCTGGCGCGGCTACCACAACGCCATCTCCGACGTCAGCTACGGCGTGTACCACTACCTGCCGTCCACCCGGAACCTGCCGATCTCCTACCTGCACGGCAACCTGATCTCGGCGTCCACGGTCGGCGTCCAGGGCGGCAACCTCGATGCGCACGAGCTGAAGGTGTACACCAACGCGATCACCGCGCCCACGGCGGTGTCGGGCGTGCCCTCGAGCGACCAGGTCGGTCAGCTGGCCTCGGACTGCGGCCAGCCGTCGGGCCTGTGGGACCACGGCTTCGAGCCAGGTGGCGCCTGCGTCGACGGAGCCCTGTTCGGCACCGATCCCGACGGCACCCAGGCGGACATCGGGCCGTACGGAGGCCCCCAGGGCGGCCCGTTCTGGCTGGACGTGTCCTGCCGTGGACCCCGGCTGGTCTGCCCGCCCGACCTCGACGGCTGGCTCGAGGACCGGCCCGACGTGCGCGACAGCATGGTGTTCCTCGACCTGTACGACGCCATGTCCAACGTCGACTACGACGACTGGTCCCCCGAGCTGCGCCGCGACCTGCGCCACTGGTTCCTGAAGATCCACTACGACAAGGCGCCAGTCCTGGTCGATCCTCCTCCGCACATCGGCACGTCGAGCCAGGCCCCGCGGATCTCGTGGGACGACGGCCGCAACCTCTACCTGTCCAACGTGGGCCAGAGCCTGGTCACCGAGCTGGACGGGCTCGTGCCCTGGACCGTCGACGACTACGACTCCGACGCGCTCGAGACCCTGTTCCACTACGGCGAGGGCGGCGGGGGCGGATTCTGCGTGGGCTCACCCTGCTCCGATCCGGACGAGTGGCACCTGACCATGTCCTCGTCGGCCATGCCCATGTCCGGCCCAGCGACGCTGCAGGCCCTCGATGGTGCCGGCTACATCGGCACCACCCGCAAGGACACCATCGGCGAGCTGCTGGCGTTCATGCGGGACAACGTGGTCCACTTCGGCGGCAGCGGCTTCGCGGTGAACCAGTACTACTGGAACTACCAGGGGGCGACGGTCAGCGGTGTGTTCTACGGCACGGATCCTGACGGCGTGCACCCCACCTTTGGCTACGGACACGGCTTCGGGCGCTGGACCGCCGGCTGCCACGGGACCAACCGCTTCCTCCAGCACATGCTCCGGCCGGTCAACATCCCGGTCGCCTACCACGCCCACGGCAGCGGCCACGCCACGCCTCACTTCCAGAGCGAGGACACCTGGCTCTCCCACGGCGACGATCCGTACAACGGCCTCGCCCGCGGCGTGGACTACGACGGGGCCGAGCTCATGATCGACGACGCCACGTACGCTTCGTGGCTCGGCGGCACCTCATCGACCGCCAACATCGGACGCCGCACCAGCGAGATCGCGGTCGAGTACCACACGCCCTACCTCCAGGACGCGCGGTGCGACGACTTCGCCAGCGGGGCGAGCAAGGCGGATGGGGACGTGTTCGCGCTGATCGACAACGCGTTCACCCTGGCGGAGCTGTCGGCCATGGGGTTCTGGGCTGACCTGGACGCGACGATCGATGGAGAAGGGACGTGCTCGGTGCCGATGCCGTTCGGGTCGGGGTGAGTTGGGGGGTGAGGGGAGAGGCAGAGACACAAAACCCCGAGGATCTCGCGATCCTCGGGGCTTGATGTGGCTCCCCGTGTCGCTCCTGACCGGAACGACGGCTCCGCCACCTCCACATCGGCCTGAAACGTAGCTTCAAGCTCATCCGTAAGCAGCTTGATGCCCTCATTGTCCAGCGGGATGCGCAGGGTGATCTCCAGCTTCTCCCGGTCGACCACCTCCACCTTCTTGATGAAGTGCAGCACGACCTGGCGCTTCACCGCAAAGGGGATGTCCTCACCGCCGCGCTCCAGCAGGGAGGCGAAGCGCCGGAGCTGGGCGAGGTTCTTCTCGCGGGCGCGGTCGTAGTAGTCCTGCTTGGCGAGGACGGCGGCCTCCTCCTCGAGCTGCTCCTTCTTCTCGGTGAGGTCGGCGATGTGCTGCTGGCAGACGAGCGGGTCGAGCCCCTCGCCGATGGCCCGGTAGTAGTTCTGGATGCGGCGGTCGATCTCGGCGAGCTTCTGGTCCACGCGCTGGCTGCTCTCACCGTAGACCTGCCGGCGCGCTTCGATGCGCTCCCGGACCCGTTCCTGGAGCTCGTCGAGGCCGCCCTGGCTGCTCAAGCGGGCTCGGATGGTGCTCATCACCAGGGCGTCGGCCCAGTCGCGGTCGACGCCGAGCGGCTTGCAGACGGACGGGCCCTTGCTCAAGTAGGCGCCGCAGTAGTAGCGGAACCGCTCGGTCGTCTTGCCCGTCTTCTTGCTGGTGTACTTGTGGCGCCGGCCGTGGAAGTTGGCGCCGCAGCAGCCGCAGATCATCACCCGGCTCAGCAGGTAGGAGACGTGCTTGCGGCGGGAGGGCTGCATGAACTGGCGGCTCTTTGCGATGCGCTGGCGCTCCTCGAACACCTCGCGGTCGATGATGGCGGGATGGGCGTCCTGGGTGACGATCCAGTCGTCCTCGCCGGTGCGCTCCCGGCTGTCGCGGCCGGCCTTGCGGCTCTGGAACCAGACCTGGTCGCCCACGTAGACCCGGTTGCTGAGCATGTGGTTGACGGTCGAGCTGTTCCAGTGGCGGCTCCTCGGGGCGGGCACGCCGCGCTTGTTCAGCTCGTTGGCGATGGACTTCACGCCCATGGCCAGATCGGTGGCGAGGCGGAAGATCTCCCGCACGGTGGCGACCTCCTCGTCGGGGCCGGGCACCAGCTTGGAGTGCTCACGGGCGCCGACCATGACCTTCTCGAGGCGGTAGCCGAAGGGCACGCGCCCGCCGTTGTGGAAGCCGCGCTCGGCGTTCTCGCGCATGCCCTTGAGGGTCTCGGTCGCCAGGTTCATCGAGTAGAACTGGTTGATGACCTCGATCATGCCCTCGTACAGGAAGCCCTGCGGGGTGTCGGGGTCGTAGTTCTCGGTGATCGACTTCACGGTGACGCCGTGCTTGCGGAGCAGGCTCTTGAAGAGGATGGACTCCTCGCGGTTCCGGCTGAACCGGTCGAGCTTGTGGACCAGGATGAGGTCGACGTCGTTCTTGCGGCAGAAGCTCACCATGTCGCAGAAGCCGGGCCGCTTGTCGGCGGGCGCGTAGGCGGAGATGCCCTGGTCGACGAAGTCCTCGACCACCTGCACGCCGGGCTGCGCCTCGGCCCAGCGGTGGATGGCCTTGCGCTGGGCGGGGATGGAGATGTCCTTCTGGGCCTGCTCTTCGGAGGAGACGCGGCAGTAGGTGATGGCGGTCGGCATTCGGGCTCCCTGTCGAGGTTCGTGCGGTCCGGGGTCCGCGGGAAGGCCTCGACTGCAACAACAGTGCCAGGGGGATCGGCTGTCAAGCACTTTCGTTGGGGTGCGAATGGGGTGCATCCAACGTGGCTTCCGGCGGGTCAGCGGCGGTGTCCGCGCGCCATCCGAGGCACGCCCGCCGACAAGCGCGGACGGGTGATCGACCCGAACCGCGCCAGAGCGACCCAGACCGCAGGTGAGCGACCCGAAGCGCGGGTCACCGACCCGAACCGGACGTTCGACGGGGCAGACCGCCGATCTGCCTGATCGTCGGAGGGCGTGGCGGGTGAAAAGCGAGGTCTGACGGGCATCGCGGAGGGTGGCACGACGGCTGCTTTGTGACCGGTCGAGCCCGCTGGAGGGCTGCACCGACCGAGGCCCACCGTGACCGTGACCGTGACCCTGCGACCCGTCATCCTCTTCGAGCCGGATCCCGAGGCCGAGCGCGCCTACGACGCTGCGCTCGACCTGCTCGCGGACGCCATCGCCGAGCAGCTCATCGCCGAGGCCCGTGCCGAGGTCGCCGCCGAGCTCGGGCTCGAGCCCGAGGCGCTGGCGCATGACGGTGAGAGCCTCACCGACCACGCCCGCGAGCACATGGGCCGGCGGACCGGCTCGAAGGTGTCGCGATGACGCGACAGTACATCCAAGGTACTGACGCCGATAGAGCCGGTAGACCCCAATACCGTCACGCGCTCCATTACTGCCAGCCCACCGACATTAGCCCCAGGGCAAACACCGGCGATGCAGCGGTTAAACTGTCAACGCGATCCATTACGCCGCCATGACCCGGCAACAACTGACTACTATCTTTAATA
>CALATR010000399.1 GCA_937891875.1 uncultured Pseudomonadota bacterium
CTGCGACTCTCCGTGCCGCACCCTCGGCAGGTACGTCTCCGCGTCGAAGCGGCCGCCGTCGCGGTCGCCGTCGTGACAGGCCGTGCAGGTCGACAGGTCCGGGCTCTTCACCGGCTTGATCCGGCCCGGGTCGCGGAGGTGGGCGCGGGCGGGGCCGTGGCAGGCCTCGCACTGCACGCTGCGGTACGCCGAGATCGTCTCGACCGTGGCCGGACCGCCCGACTGCTGCCAGCCGGTCACGTGGCAGCCGACGCAGCTCTCGTCGCGGCCGTGGCTGTCGTCGCGCAGGGCCTCCCAGGCGGTCGCGTGGGGGGTGGCGGCCCACTGGGCGTGCTCGGCCGGGTGGCAGCCCAGGCAGGCGTCCGAGCCCACGTACGCGCCGTGTCCCGCGACCAGGTGCGGGGCGTCGTCGAGGATCGGGGCGCCGGCGCGGGCGTCGAGTCCGGCCAGCAGCTCCTTCACCAGCGCGAGGGTCTCGGCGTCGTCCGCGACCTGGTCGTCGAGCGCGACGTCGTCGATCCGCGCGCGCCAGGCGCCAGCCCCGTCTCCGTAGGCGTCCAGGGCGGCCTTCGCGTCACGCGCCTGCCCCTCCTCGAACTCGAGCCGGCGCCGCAGGCTGGCGGGCGCGCCGTCCCCCGCGTCGTCGAGTTTGGTGCGCGCCTCTCGGACCGCGTTCTCCCGGCGGACCAGCTCGGCCTGGAGCTCGGAGACGCGCTCGGCGCTGAACACGCCCTTGGACGCCTTGTCTCCGAGGAGCGTGAGCACGCCCAGGGACTTGCCCCGGCCGACGGTGGCCACGGGCAGGGTGTCGCCGATGGACAGCCGCGCGGCGCTGCCCGTCAGCACCGCGACGTCGACCGGCACGTCGTCGAGGCCGCGCACCACGGTGCGCCCGGCGGGCATGAGCACGACCGTGACGTCGGCCTCGGACAGCTCGGCGAGGGCGACCGTGACCGCCGGGATGGGCTCGGTGACGGTGCAGCCGGGCACGATGCCGTCGGTGATGCCGGTCACGCCGATCACGTACCCGCCGCGCAGGACGGTCCGGCTGCGGGGGAAGGGCCGCTCTCCGTCACACACCAGGTTCGAGGCGACGATCGGCAGGTCGTACCGCGCGACCAGGTCCTCGACGAAGGGCTTGCCCAGGCGCCAGTCGCGCTCGGACAGGGCCATGGCGTCGATACCGTCGCGGGCGAACACCCGGGCCACCAGGTCGGCCTTCTTGCGGGCAGCATCGAGATCGTCGAGCTCGCGGGGCGACAGCGAGCCCCCCGCGTCCACGATGGCGTGGGCGAGGTTGCCGCTCCGGAGGCTGTTCAGCGTTGTGGTGCGTCTGGGCAGACCGCCCATCGGATGACGCGGTCAACCACAGGGCTCGAGCTCGGCCTGGACCTCCCCGCTGTGGATGATGACCAGGGACTCGCCGTCTGCTTGGGGCGCGGGCTCGGCGACACTCGCTTCCGGTGCGGTCGGCGGCGCGTCCGGTGCGGGGGAGGTGCCGGTGCAGCCGACGAGCAGGAGCGTGGCGAGGGCGCGGTGCATGGAGTCTCCAGGTCGTGGCCAGGAGCTAACCGACCCGACGCCGCCGGAGCAGACTCACCAGGCCGACCAGCAGCGCCAGGGCCGATGCCGGACTCGCCGCGGTCGCACACGACGTCCCCGGACAACGCGCCGCCTGCTTGCCCGGCTCGGTGGCCGGCCAGACATGGTCCACATCGTCGGTGGAGCAGTTGCCCTCGGCCTCCACCCGTACGGTCCGGACCTCCTGCCAGTCGAGGCCCTCGACGACCACCGTGCGGGAGTACCAGGGTGCGAGCTCGATCGCCTCGCGCCGCGCCACCGCCACGTCTGAAGCGCCGCCGATCACCAGGTCCACCGTCTGCGGCTCCGGCGAGTAGTTGGACAGCACGGCCGCGATGCTGAAGCCCTGTCCGCAGACCTCGCATCCGTCGGCATACCCGGCGCGAACATCCACCGGGCCACACGCGCGGTCGGCCTGCTCGGACAGGTCGTAGCCGTGGCCATCCGTGAGCGGCTCGGCGCAGGTTGGCATGTACGGGTCGTACCCGGGCTGGATCCAGGCCAGCTCGTCCAGGGTGAAGCCGTGCCGGTCTGCCCACGCGCGCACGTCGGGCCGGTCCAGCTCGTGCACGTAGGCCTCGTTGGCGTCCGCCACGATGGAGGCGACCAGGGCCGGCTCGCCCACTCCCATGAGGTAGCCCACCGCGCAGTGCAGCCCGGTGCCATCGACAAAGACCGGCGTTCGCGGCCGATCACCTGGGTCGAAGGCCCGCGGGGGTCGCACCGGTCGCGGTCGGACCGGGCGGGCCACCCGGTGCACCGGGAACTCCCCGCCAGCCGCGTAGTCATCCAGCAGGTCGAGCGCGTCCAGGCGCCGGGCACGCACGTCTGCGGGCAGGCTGTCCGGCGTCTCGGCCCGCAGGCTCGCCGCCACCTCGAACAGGTGATCCTGGATCAGCGGGTCGCGCCCCGCGATGGCCGAGAGTCCGAGCAGCAGGATCATGGGGTCCCCCAGGGAGTCGCACCAGCGTGGACCATGAGGCCCCGACCCGCAACGGGGAGCTCACCCGGCGTCGGTGTCCCCGCCCAGCAGCCCCTTCTCCTCGTCGGTCTCCAGCTTGCGCCGGTACTCGTTGAGCAGGCTGTCGATCTCCTCGACCAGCGTGTCGGAGATCACGTACGCAACGGGGTCGCCGGACACCTGGATGACCTGGCGGCCGAGCTCGCGCAGGGTCTCCTCCTCCTGGACCGTCCAGCGCTTGCCCAGCACCACCTCGATGGGCTCGCCCTCCTTGCGGGTGAGCACCACCCTGGTCTGGCTCTCGGCGAGGCCGAGGTCATCGCCCGGCTCGTCGATGAACTCGAGCGCGGTCGGATCGGTGGCCTCGCGGACCAGCCGGCGGGGGGTCGCACCGCTGATCGCAGCCCCATCGGGCCAGCGCCACCCGTCGGGGGTGCTCGTGATGGTGATGGGCTCGTAGCGGGTGGAGTGCACCGTGTACGCATCGATATCTTTCACCGGCAGGTAGAGGATGCGCGTGTCGCGGTAGGCCTCGTCGGTCTCCAGGAAGGCCTCGAGGAAGCCGTCGCGGGCGCGGTAGACGGCGTCGTCCTCCACGCGCAGGACGAAGCGCTCCTGGGGCTCGCTGCCCAGCACGACGTTGCCGACGTGCAGGGTGATCGGCTGCCCCTCGCTGCGGGTGATGTGGATGGTGTGGCGCGGCTCGGCGAGCCCGTACTGGGCGAGGTCCTCCGGGGGATCCTCGACGAACTCCTGGGCCTTGAGCGCCGCGGTCCGGCCGAGCATGGTGCGCACCCGGCCGCGGTCGGCCCGCTGCTGCACCGGCTCGCTCTGCTGCCACTTCTCGGCGTCCACCCGGCGGAACACCAGGTGCCGCCCGTCCACGGTCGCGTCGATGGCCACCGCCTCGTCGGCCTCGAACCCGGCGATCCGCTCCTCGCGGAACTCCTCCGTGTCCATGCTCCAGAAGTCGACCGCCGACTTCTTCACGACAAACGCCGTGTCTCCCGGGAGCGGCCGGATGTACCAGGACACGCTGGTCGGGTTGGGGCGACCGGCCTGGAAGCGGATGGTCTTGCCGCCGCGCAGGGTCAGGGTGACGGTGATGGCGTCCTCGTCGAAGCCGTACTCGGAGAGGTCGTCGGCGTCGGCGACCGTGCCGCGGGCCAGCAGGTCGTGGGTCTGGTGGCCGACCCGGCGGACCATGGAGTCGCTGGGCCGCCAGTCCTTGTCGACCCAGGCCCACTCGCCGTCGCCACCCATCTTGAACTCGATGGTCTGGTCGGTCCGCTCGATCTTGATGCCGGTGAGATCCTCCTTCTCGAAGGCGAAGATCTGCGGCGTCTCGTCGACCTCCTCGGGCGGCTGGTTGAGCACGCACTCGACGATCGGGAAGTCGATGTCGATGCGCGTCTGCACCGGGATGAAGTCGTCGCCCGGCGAGCGGCACTCCGAGTTGATCGTGCCCGCCTCATCGGGCCGGTGAAACGGGGCCTGCACGTTCACCTCGATGCTCTGGACC
>CALATR010000400.1 GCA_937891875.1 uncultured Pseudomonadota bacterium
CGCCCGCAGCAACGCGACTCACGCCAGACCACCGCGCCCCGCCACTCCCCCGCCCGCAGCACCACACTCCTCCTTTCTAGACTCAACTCCAAATTTAGAGTCGACACCAAATCTAGAGTCGACTACAATCCCCCCATGACCAGCCGACGTGAACAGAAAGCCGCCGACACCCGGATCAGCCTCCTCGAGGCCGTGCTCGCACGCCTCGATGATCGGGCGCTCGCCGACATCCACGCCAAGGAGCTCGCCGCCGCCGCCGGCGTCAGCCCCGCCACCTTCTTCAACTACTTCCCCACCAAGGACCACCTGCTCGCCTTGTTCGTGCAGCTCTGGTCCGTGCAGATGGCGTGGGTCTCTGCGCGGCATCACGCCGATGATCCGCTCGGTGCCATCGAGGCCATGTTCGAGGCCACCGCCGCCCAGGCCCAGGAGCACCCTGGCGTGCTCGCCGAGATCATCACCTTCCAGGCCCGCCACCGCTTCGACGAGGACCACCCGCCGCCCACCGATGCCGATGTGCTCCGCATGTTCGGCCCGCTCGACGGGATCCTCGACGTGCCGCGGGACGCGGGCCTCGATCGCCTCGTGCCGCCCCTGCTCGCCCGGGCGCAGACGCTCGGCCAGCTCCGCGAGGATGCGCCTCTGCCGCTGATCTTCGCGGCGATCGGCACCATCTTCTTCGGGGCTCCGATCATCGCCCAGCAGGCGGACGATCTGCCCCTGGCCCTCGCCTTCCGCGCCCAGCTGCGCTGGCTGTGGGCCGCTCACGCTCCGCCGGGCACCACCGGCTGATCGCCCGCCGGCTGATCGCCGGCCGTCATCGCTGACGACCCCATCTCGACTCGCCCCCGGTCGCGCCCCGCGGCCGCGCGCCGAGCCGTGCGCTCTTCCCGCGACCAACCCGGTCGCCCACCCGGAGTGTGTCCGCACTCCCTGGAGGCCCCATGTCCGACCGTCCTGCCCTCGCACACCCCGTTCCGACCTGGCTCATCGCGGTGCTCGCCATCACGTTCACCGCGGCGTCCGGGGGTCGCTTCGGCATCGAGCTGCTCGCCTGGGTCGCCCCCGTGCCCTGGCTGCTGTGGGTCCGCCGGACGCAGACGTGGCCCCAGCGCCTGCTCCTGCTCGGCGCGGCCGTGCTCGCGACCACCGTGCAGCTCTCCACCATCATCACGCCCCCCATCCCGTGGGCCTTCGCTCCCATGTTCGGCGTTCCAATCGGCCTCTCCTTCGGACTGGCCCTGTGGCTGTGGGACGGGATCCGCCGCACCACCGGCGAGCGCCACGCGCTCTACGCCTTCGTCGCCATCGCGGTGGTCTCCGACGTTCTCGGCGCCATGACCTCGCCCATGGGGGCCTGGTCCACCACGTCGGCGCACATCAGCTCCCAGGAGGTCGTGCTGCAGGTGGCCAGCGTGTTCGGCGTCGCCGGGATCGCCGCCATCACCAGCCTGGTCGCCGCCTTCCTCGCGACCTTCCTCGGCGCGCCCCGCGACGGCTCCGGCCGTGCCCGGCTCCCCGGCGGACTGCTCCCCGACGCCCTCGTGCTCGCCGTCGCCCTGACCGCCGTCATCGGCTTCGGAAGCTGGCGCCTCGCCCAGCCCACCCGCGGTCCGACCGTGCAGGTCGCAGGCATCGTCACCGACCTCGTGCTCACGCCCGCCGGCCTGCCCGATCCCGCCGTGCTGGACGACAACGTCGACACCCTGTTCGCCCGCTCCGCCCGGGCCGCGGACCACGGCGCACGGCTGGTCGTCTGGAACGAGGGCGCCACCGCCGTGCTCGCCGGAGAGCCCACCGAGGCACTGGTCGCCCGGGGGCGCGACTTCGCCCGTCAGCACAGGGTCGACCTCGTGCTCGCGTTCATCTCGGTCACCGACCCCGACGCCATGGCCTTCCACAACCTCGCCGTCTTCATCGACCAGGACGGCGTCGAGCACGTGCGCTACCACAAGCGCCACCCCGTGCCCGGCGAGACCGAGCCGTCCGACAACCCCGTCCCCCAGCTCGCCCGCCCCTACGGCACCCTCTCCCTCGCCATCTGCTACGACGCCGACTTCCCCGAGATCTCCCGCGCCCACGCCGCCGCCGGCGCCGGGCTGGTCGCGCTGCCGTCGTCCGACTGGGCCGGCATCGACCCCGTGCACACCATGATGAGCCGGATCCGGGCGATCGAGGGGGGCTACAGCCTGCTCCGCCCCGTGCGCGCCGCGACCTCCGCCGCCTTCGATCCCATGGGTCGGGTCCGCGCCCAGCTGCGCATCGACGAGTCCAACGACCGCACCCTGCTCGCGACCCTGCCGACGACCCCGGTGCCTACGATCTACGCGTGGCTCGGCAACTGGCCGGTCCTGCTGCCGGCGGCGTACCTGCTGCTCCTCGGCGGGCTCGCCGTGCGCCGCCTCATCCGTCGGACCTGACCACCCGCACGACGATCCGCAGCGGCGCGTGGGTCGTCGCATCGGGTCACCGTGCGTCGAAGCAACGTGCTCCTGGCCAGCAGCCCCCGCTCGGAGCGGGCCCCAGAGACCAGCGAC
>CALATR010000401.1 GCA_937891875.1 uncultured Pseudomonadota bacterium
CCCCCCGAGCAGCTCCCGCAGCTCCGACTCGGTCGGTCGGTGCTCCCGGCGCAGCAGCACCGCCCCCGGCCCGACCAGGTGGTTCGACGGGGTGTGACCGTCGAGCGAGAGGCGGGTACCGATGTCGCCGGTGCCCCCGCCCGTGTCCTCGAGCAGCGGGTGGGTGACGCCGTACTCGTCTGCCCATTCCTGCAGGCGGCCGAGGTCCGCATTGCGCATGACGCTGACGACCATCAGGTCGTCGCCGAAGGTCTCGTACAGGTGCTGACCGTCGGGAGCCTCCCGACGACACGCGCCTCACCAGAAGTTCGTCACCTGGATCAGCACGTGGCGATCGCAGAACTGGTGCAGGCCAGTCTGCGAGCCGTGCTGATTCATGAGCGAGAAGTCAGGAAGGACGTCCCCTTCTTCCCAGCCAGTGTGCTCCGGATCGAGGCCGCACTCGGCCGTCTCCCAGGGCACCGTGGCCACGGCGTCCGAGTCGCTCCCCGGCTCGGTCTCCGCACACGCCGCGAGCACGCACAACGCCACCACCCAGCGAGCCATGGCCACCTCCGGAGGCGGGATGCCGGGGGGACGGGACGGGTTTCGTTACACGCCATGTCGCGATCCCCTCCCCGCGCGGATCAGCCGGTAGACTGGGCGCGGAGGGTGCGATCTCGGAGTCCGTACGAGGGGCTGGTGGTGGACGACCCCTGCGCGAGGCAGGGCGCGACGATCCTGCACGCTGGATCGCCGAGCTCATCGACGAGCTCGCGCTGGCCCACCTCAAGGGCATGGCCCACGGCAGCCTGGATCTGGACGACCTCAAGATCGACGACAGCGGCGAGCTGCGGATCACGGGCCTGCACCTGCAGCGGGGGGTCGACCGCCCACCGCCCCAGCTGGCGCCGTGGTTCGCCGACGGCACGGTGGATCCGCTCGCCGTGGATGCCGTCGCGGTCGGACTTGTCGCCCACGAGCTGCTCACCGGCGAGCCCCCGCCCGATCCGCCACCTGCCGCTGGGCTCGACCCGGGCGCGCGGGTCCCCGGGGAGCTCCGTGAGGCGATCGTCGCCTTGACCCGCCTGGATCCGGAGGCGCGGATCAGCCTGCGCGAGGCGGCGGTCAGCCTGCGCACCGACGTCGCCAGCACGGTGGACGTGCCGCTGGAGTCCCTGGAGGCGGACGGATCGCTGGGGCAGGCGGGGCGCTACGAGCTGCGCTCGCTGCTGGGCACGGGCGCCCACGGGGTCGTCTACCGGGCGTGGGATCCGGAGCTGCACCGGGACGTCGCCCTGAAGCGCCTGAAGCGGGCCCCGGACGGCCGCACCCGCGAGCGCCTGATCCGCGAGGCGCGGGCGGCGGCGCGCCTGTCGCACCCGAACATCGTCGGCATCCACGACGTTGGCCGCGACGCCGCGGGGGACTGGTTCACCATGGACCTGGTCGACGGGCCCACCCTGGAGGACCGGGGCCGGGGGGGAGCGCTCGCGTGGACCACCGCGGTCAGCTGGGTCGCCGCCCTGGCCGAGGGCCTGCAGCACGCCCACGACGCCGGACTCGTGCACCGCGACATCAAGCCGGCCAACGTGCTGCTGGACGGCGATCGACCACGCCTCGCCGACTTCGGGCTCGCCTACGACGACGCGGACCTGCAGGCGGGTCGTGGCATCGCTGGCACGCCCCTGTACATGGCGCCAGAGCAGGTGCGCGACCGGGGCCGAGACGTGGGACCCCACACCGATGTCTACGCGCTCGGCGTGGTACTCATCGAGCTGCTGACCGGCCGCAACCCCTTCCTGCGCCCGACCATCGCCGAGGTGCTCGAGGCGGTGCGCCAGGGGATCCCCGACGATCTCGCGGAGCAGCGCCCCGACCTCCCCGAGGACCTCATGGCGCTGGTGGCCCGGGCGGCCGACCCCGTGCCCGCGAGGCGGCCGACCGCCGGAGAGCTGGCCAGGTCGCTCCACGAGATCCTGCTTCGAACGTCTTCCTTGGAGACCAAGTTCCCTCCCCTGCCCCCGCCGCCACGCCGTGGTCCGCTCCTGGCGCTCGGCGCGGGCGGACTGGTCGCGGTCGCCCTGCTCGCAGCGACCCCGTGGGCGTGGACCACGTGGCAGGCCTCGGCGCGGGAGGCGCGGGCGCAGGAGCGGGTGGACGAGGTGGTCTCACGGATGGAGCAGACCGGTGGCGACCACGCCCAGGCCGCCTTCGAGGGTCTGGTGAGCGACCCCGAGCTGGTCGGCACGGATGCCCTCGCCCGCGCCTGGCTGACCTGGGCGGAGCGCCGGGCCGTGGACCGCTCCGCCGCCGACGACGACGAGGTCCTGCGCGCGACTGCCCGCGCGTACGCGCTGTCCCGCACCGCCGAGACCCGCGATACCGCCCTGCTGCGCCTCGCGGAGGAGCTCCGGCTGAAGCAGCGCTGGGACGGACTGGTCGCCGCGGTCGACCAGCTGAACCGACTGGCGGTGCCAGTCCCGCTCGGCCTGGCCCGGGACGCCGCGGCTGCGGGCGGCGATCTGAGCGGCGCCGCCGCGCTGGTCGACGATCCCGAGCTGTCCGCGTTCCTCTCCGGGCTGCGGTCCTACCTGCACACCGGCGGCGTCGAGCAGGACTTCGTCTGCAGCTGGCGCGGCCCGGAAGGCCTCGACCAGCTGATGCGGCTGCAGGGCGAGCGCGGTGAGCAGCGGATGATGGTGCTCGATCGCCACGCGCTCTCCTGGGACGACGCGGGCGCCTGGCCGACCCGCGCCCGCTGCGGCCCCGCCCGCCACGACCTGTACGGCGAGAGCGTGCGGGTGGTATCCCAGTTCGAGGGCTCGCGCGCCGTGCGCATGGAGCTGTTCGTGTGGAAGGACGGCGCGCTTCAGATCCGCCCCCTTCCCCCGCACGAGCTGGTGCGCTTCGAGCAGCGCCGCGGCGACCTGTCCGTGTCCGGTGACATCGATGGCGACGGTATCCTCGAGGTGTGGATGGCCGTCCGGCCCGATCGGGTCGTC
Source organism: uncultured Pseudomonadota bacterium (assembly GCA_937891875.1). GTDB lineage: Bacteria > Myxococcota_A > UBA796 > UBA796 > REDI01. The sequence goes on from CALATR010000401.1 coordinate 2,985, forward strand.
GGCTTTCGCATCCCCCCCGCGGGCGAGGGCGATTCCGAGGCGATCACGATCGCACCCGAGCTGGCCGCCGTGGACTCCTGGGCCCTGCCCCAGGCGGTCGCGGACGTGGACGGGGACGGCGACGACGAGCTGCTGGTGCACGTCCGGGAGTTCGGCGCCTACGACCTGCGGGCCTATGACCTCGTCGACGGCGAGTCCGTGCTGGAGCGCCGCCTGCAGACCGGCGACCTGCGCAGCGTGGCCATGGTTCCGGGCACAGACCCGCCGACCGTGGCGATGCAGGTCCTGGAGACCCCGCCAGAGCCCGCCTTGTTCCCCGGCCCTGAGCACCTGGCCGCCCAGCCTGGCGTGCACCTGCTGACCCCCGCTGGCCGCAGCTGGACCCCCACAGCCCTCATCGACGACACCTCCCACCCGGTGCACGCCCGCGGGTGGCGCTCCGACGCCCAGCTGATCCCCTACGACCTCGATCTGGACGGCCACCCGGACTTCATCGCGTCCAGCGAGGCCGGCACCCGGATCCTGATGCACCGCCCCGACGGCTACGAGACCGTCGCCCACCTCCCCTACGTCCGGGTGCGCGGCGTCGCCGAGCTGGACGGCGATCCCGCTCCGGAGCTCCTGGTCCTGGGAGGTGCCGAGGAGGGCGGCATCAACGGCGTGCTCGGCATCGGCCAGGACCCCTGGACCCCGCCGACCGTCGAGCCCGCGGAGACCCTGCCCCCGCCGGACGGCCTGTCCCGCTCCGATCAGCAGCTGTGGTCGCAGATCGAGGTGCTGATCCGCATGGGCTTGTTCGAGGTCGCGTCGACCGAGCTGGAGCAGGTGGCGGCTCGCTACGCCGGCACGCCGCTGGCCGAGCAGGCGCTCGCCCGAGCTGCGGCGGTGCAGGCGGATCATGGCGAGCTGGCGGAGGCGCGTCGCCTGTTCGAGGCGGCCCGGGAGGCGGCCGCGCCAGCGCCGCGGGTCCAGACCCTGCACGGCCTGGGGGAGGTCCTGGCCCGGCTGGTCGATCTGCAGGCGGCGGGGCGCCTCGCCGAGGTCGCGCTCGCCCGCCCGGACCTGGCGCCGGACGATCGCGCCTGGTGGGAGGCCCTGGCAGAGCAGGCCGCGGCGGTGTCGAGCGCGGGCGAGGTCCGCGGCCCGGGTTCGCTCGACGCGTGGACGGTGGAGGATCCGCTCGCCCTCCGGGTCGAGGAAGACGGCGCGTGGCACGTGGTGGGCACCGCGCGCACGATCGTGCTCACCCGCGAGGTGCAGTGGGATGGCACGCCGATCACCATCGACTGGGACCTGGACATCGGCCGCCTGGAGCCGCCGGCGCACGTCCTGGTCCTGCTCGACCCGCTGGAGCCCTGGGCGCGGCAGGGGCACGATCCGGTGCTGCAGCGGGTCTTCGTCGGGGCCGAGGGCAGCGCGACCGCGGCCCAGCTGGTGGCGGGCTGCCAGCAGCCGGCGTGGATGGAGCAGTACGGCGCCCTCCCCCCGAGCGGCAGCGGCCAGCTCTCCCTGTGGCTC
>CALATR010000402.1 GCA_937891875.1 uncultured Pseudomonadota bacterium
GAGAGGGGTTGCAGCTCGCCGAGGCCCGCCAGTCCCCTCTCCGTGGTCTCGGTGTCCTCCGAAACCTCCGTGTCAAAGCCCGTTCTTACCCGTAGCATCCGCAACCCACGCCTCCCGCCACGAGTGCCTCCTCCACGCCCCTCAACGCCACCCCTCCCGTCCCACGGACCGGGTACCCCGCCTTCGACCCCGGACCCTGAAACAACGACAGCCCGCGATCCCCTCCCGGGATCGCGGGCTGTCCGCGTCTCCTCTCTTCCCCTCGACTACTCGCCGAAGTGCCCCAGCAGGCGGTCGAGGTCGTAGCCGAGCTCCTGCAGGCGGACGGCTGCGGTGTCGACCTGGCGCACGTTGCCGCGGGCGGCCTCGCTGACCTTGGCGACCTCGTCGATGGCCTTGACGATCTCCGAGGTGCCCGACGCGGCGACGTGGGCGCTGCGGCTGATCTCGCCCATCGTGCTGCTCTGCTCGTCGACCGAGCGTGCGATGCGGTCCTGGATGTCGGCGATGTTTCGGATGATCGCGCCGATCTGGCTGTTCGCGGCCACGGCGCTGTTGGTCTCGCTCTGGATGGCCTCGATCTTCTTGGAGATGTCCTGGGTGGCCCGGGCGGTCTCCTTCGCCAGCTCCTTGACCTCGTTGGCGACCACGGCGAAGCCACGACCGGCTTCCCCCGCGCGCGCGGCCTCGATGGTGGCGTTCAGGGCCAGCAGGTTGGTCTGCTGGGCGATGGACGTGATGACCTTGATCACCTCGCCGATCTCGTTGCTGGCCTCGCCGAGCTTGGCGATGTTGGCGTTGGTCTCGTCGGCCATCGTCACCGCGCGCTGGGCGACCTCGGCGGCCTGACCGGCGTTGCTGGCGATGTCGGAGATCGACGCGGTCATCTCTTCCGACGCGCTGGCGACGGCCTGCACGTGCCCGTCGACCTCGCTGGTGGCGTTGCGCACGTCACCCGCCAGGGCGGCGGTCCGGTCGACGTTGTCGGACAGGTGGCCCGAGACGTCGGACAGCGTCTTGCTCGCGCCCATGATCTGGGTCGCGGAGGTGCGGTAGCGGCCGATGTGGTCGCCGAGGTCCTCGAACAGCTCGGTCATGGACTCGGCGAGTCCGGAGAGGGCGCCCTCGGACACGACCTGCTGGCCGAGCGAGCCGTCCAGCGCCTCCTCGATCGCGTCGACGAAGCGGTCGGCCTCGGAGCGGACGTGGGCCAGCGCCGCCTCGGCCTGCTCGGCGCGGGCGATCGCCGCCTGCAGAGCGGCGGCGACGTCCTGGTTGTCATCGGCCTTCGCGGCAGTGTTCGAGCGACTCATGGTGGACTCCCTGCCCGGCGATCAGGCGGCGCGGCTGGCTGCGCTGTGGAAGGTGATCTGCACCCGGGTGCCCGTCACGCTGGTCGAGATCTCCTCGCCGAAGTGCTTGGCCACGCCGGCGACGAGGCCGGGCATCAGGGCCACGAGGCCACGGGCGGAGGAGTAGTTCATGGTCAGCTCGCCCGGGCGGCTCTCGTCGTAGGTGAAGTGCGGCGGCCGGGCCTGGTCCATCGTGTTGGTCACGACGGTGTGGACCTGGTCCAGCTGGAGCAGGAACTGCTTCGCGTTGTGCGCGCTGGCGAAGTACTGCCCGTAGACCTTGGGCGCGTAGACCGACGACCAGTGCACGCCGAAGGCGAACATGGCGTCCTCGACGCTCACGCCCAGCACCTTGGCCGCCACGCCGATCAGCGCGACGACGTCGGCGTCGGGCACGTCGTTCGACAGGCTGAAGATGTGGTTGCGGGGCAGGCCTGCGGCTTCGCAGATCTCCTTCCACGCCTTGCGCCCGTGGTTCTCGCGGACCATCTCTTCGAGACATGCAGCGATCGTTCCCTTCATGATTCCTCCCGGCCGTCTTGGCAGGCCGGGCTCTTCGAACCATCGAGGACCGGGGTGTAGGCCTTTGTTTCATGGCGGGTGCCGACGGCCCGAAGTACCAGGGGCGGCCGGAGGAAGGATGCGATTCCCGCTCGCTCTCGCCCTGATGCTCCCCCTCGCCGCGTGCGTCCCGACGGACGAGTTCGACGCGCCGGTGCAGCACCAGACCCACGTCGAGGACTGGCGGGACGAGGTCATCTACCAGCTGATGGTGGATCGCTTCGCCAACGGCGACCGGAACAACGACTACAACGTCACCCTCAATGACGACGTCCTCGCCCGCTACCAGGGCGGCGACTACCAGGGCGTCATCGACCAGGTGGAGTACCTCGAGGCGCTCGGCGTGACGGCGGTCTGGGTCAGCCCCATCGTCGTCAATGTCGAGGAAGATGCCGGGATCTCCAGCTACCACGGCTACTGGACCCAGGACTTCGAGGGGGTCAACCCGCACTTCGGGGACATCACCTCGTTCCGGCGCATGGTCGACGTGCTGCACGAGCACGACATCAAGGTGATCCTCGACGTCGTCACCAACCACGTCGGGCAGCTCTTCTACTACGACATCAACCGCAACGGGCAGCCAGACACCACCATCTACGGCGGCGGCGGCCGGGACTCGGAGCCCGACTTCTGGAAGGACCCGATCGAGGTCATCACCGAGTGGGACCCCCAGTACGACGGTCGCGGCGTGCAGGGCTGGACCAGCCTCGGCGAGTCCGGACCCGCGCCGCTGGTGTGGGTGCGCATGCCCGAGATCAACCGGATCCCGCCGGAGCCCGCGGTCTTCCACAACGACGACTGGTACAACCGGCGCGGACGCGTCATCGACTGGAACGACCTCGAGCAGGTCGAGCGCGGCGACTTCCCCGGCGGGCTCAAGGACCTCGACACGACCAACCCCGAGGTGCGCGACGCCCTCATCGACGTCTTCCAGGGCTGGATCACCCGCACCGACATCGACGGCTTCCGCATCGACACCGTCAAGCACGTCGACCACGCCTTCTGGCAGCAGTTCGCCCCGGCCATGCGCCAGCACGCCGCCGAGCTGGGCAAGGACAACTTCCTGCTGTTCGGCGAGATCTTCGACGGCAACGACGCCCTCATCGGCAGCTACACCTTCGACGGCGAGCTCGACAGCGCGTTCTGGTTCTCCCAGAAGTTCCAGGTCTACGACGACGTGTTCAAGCGCGGCCAGCCCACCACCCAGGTGGAGTCCCTCTTCACCGGGCGCGCCACCAACTACGGCGCGGTGCCCCACGCGAACGGCATCGGGGTGCCACCCCAGCAGGCGCTGGTCAACTTCATGGACAACCACGACGTGCCGCGCTTCCTCTTCGACGCGCCGGGCGGCGAGGCTGCCCTGAAGGCCGGGCTCGTCTTCCTGCTGACCGAGGACGGCATCCCCTGCATCTACTACGGCACCGAGCAGGGCTTCACCGGTGGCAACGACCCCGCCAACCGCGAGCCCCTGTGGTGGAGCGACTACCGCACCGACGGCGATGTCTTCCAGCACATCGCCGGGCTCACCCGGGTCCGCCGCACCTACACGGCCCTCACCCGCGGCAGCCTGGTCTTCCGCTGGACCAGCCCCCGGGTCGACGGCGAGGAGGACGCCCACATCCTCGCCTACGAGCGCATGCACGACGACGGCAACGTGCTGGTCGTCATCAACACCGGCGACGACGGCACCGCGCACACCCAGTACCAGAGCAGCCCGATGCCGGTGTCGTTCTCGCCAGGAACGGTGCTCGTACCAGCGTTTCCGCCCGGTGACGACCGCCGCTTCACCGTCGACGGCAGCGGCGCCGTCCGCGTCGAGGTCGGAGCCTTCGAAGGGCTCGTGCTGGTGCCGGAAGACGCGCTGATCCCGATCGAGTGATCAGGGGAAGCTGACCGTGAATCCGCTCATGCTGGCGATGCCGTCATAGCTGATTCCGATGGTGTCGAGGTCGCTCCACGAGTAGGCGGGGGCAGTGTCGTAGCTCCACCAGGTCTCCTTGCCCGGGTCGTCGGCGGGGCAGCCCTGCAGGCACACCGTCTCGCCCTTGCCGGGGCAGTCGTCGCCCTCGAGATCGCCGTTGATCTGTACCGAGACGAAGAGCGCCTCGCCGGCGGACAGCTTGATGGGCTTGGTGGGGTTGACGTTGATCCAGCGCCGCTTGCTCGTCGAGGGGCTCGTCGCCGGCACGGTGTAGCGGTCGATCTCGGTGGGGTTCGGGTCGGGCGGGCTGCCCGCGGGTCCCTTGAACAGGAACACGTCGTGCTTCAGGTGCGCCGAACACACGTAGTCGCCGAACGACTCGTTCATGAGCGCGTAGCTGACGGCCTGCACGTGGTAGGGCGTGGCCGGGGGCACCAGCCGGATGGCGGCGTAGTGGCCTTCCTCGCCCGGACAGGCGCCGATCGGGTTCGGCGTGACGCACGCGTCTTCGGGCACGCTGACGGCCCGGACCTCCGTGCGCTCGGGGACCTCGATGTAGTCCGTCCACTCGCTGGTGATGTTCAGGCCGGCCAGCGCGGTTCCGCCGAGCGCCCCGATTCCGGCCAGCACGGCCACGGTCTGGATTGCGGGCTTGAGTTTCATGGGTCCATCCTTCTTTGTCTTCATGAGGGCGGGTCGCGGTATCGCTACCCGTCACGTCCACTGTGGTTCGATGGGCCGTTCTCCGTCACCGCCGCGCACCGGTTTCCGTACAACCTGCGGGTACGGTCGACGGGGCCCGCCCGTCCCGGTAGGCTCCCCGCCAGGAGGGTCCGTGCGCACCGACCACATCCTCGTCGCGATCGATCTCCACGGCAGCTCGACCGAGGTCGTGCAGGCCGCCGCCGCCCTGGCCGCGCCGCTGGGCGCCAAGGTCACCCTGCTGACCGTCGTCAGCGCCGCCGCCGGGGTGAACCCGTTTGGTGAGACCGGCGGCAAGCGGAACGAGCAGATCCTGGA
>CALATR010000403.1 GCA_937891875.1 uncultured Pseudomonadota bacterium
ACCCCCGTCGAGCCGGACGCCCGTCGATCGTCGGATCGAGGAACTGGAGCTCGATCCGGAGTTTCAGGACGCCCTGCATGCAGCCGGCATCGAGCGGATGGGCGAGCTGACCCGCCACTCCCGGGCCGAGCTGTTGCGGATCGGAGGCCTCGGCCACGCCGGCGTCGACCAGATCGAGGAGCACCTGGGCGACTTCGACCTGACCCTGCGCAGCGGCGGGTAGCCGCGTGCGGTGACACCTCCGCCGAGAGCCCGGTGTTCCACCTGGCGACCCCTGGAGGATCGCCATGCGACGCACCATCCTGCTCGCCCTTGCCCTCGCCGCCTGCGGCCCGGTCGAGGACTTCAACGGCTACGACACCCTGACCGGCGAGCTGACCTACACGACGACCACCACGGACGGCACGGTCGTCTGCGACGCGGACCTGGCGCTGACCGGCACGCCCTACACCGCCAGCTGCAGCGACTGCGAGTTCGCCTTTCACGTCGAGCCCGAGATCGTGGAGGATCGCGGGTCCGCCGACTGCGTGCTGCCCTCCCTGTGGACCTACGTCGACGACGACTTCATCGACCAGTCCGGCCTCGGCTATGCCGACGCCACGGTCGACATCGACGGGCAGCCGCTCGACCGCGCCCTGGTGGCGGTGGGCGATCTGGAGGGCCGGCGCCCCGCCGCCGCGGGGGTGGTGAGCGACGACGGCGCGCGCTCGGTGGTCGACTGGGACGGCGCGACGACCCTCTCCTGGAGCCACGAGTTCGACGAGCTGTACGGCGAGAGCGAGCTGGAGGGCCGGACCTGCGACCTCGAGTCGGTCGAGCTGCGCGGCGGTCGGCCCGGCGACGGCGAGAGCGCCGAAGAGACCCTCGACTGCGCGGGCTTCGTGCTGGACGTCTGGACCGTGGAGCTGGTGGCGGGCGAGACCGTGCACCTGGGCATGGACACCATCGCCGAGGACACCGCCTTCGACAGCGTGCTCTTCGTCGAGAACCCCGACGGCTGCATCGTGGCCGAGGGAGACGACGTCTTCTCCTGCAGCTACACCCCCACCGCCTGGTCCTGCGGCGGCGGCAAGTTCACCCCCGAGGTGTCCGGCACCCACCGGATCCTCGCCTACTCCTACGGCAACTGCACCGACGACGACCACGACGGCGACGGCATGCCCGACGTGGCGGCCTACCGCCTGACCGTCGAGGCGGACACCGAGCCGAACCTGACGTTGGAGCACGATGATCTACCGATGTCGGACCAGCGGATCACCACCCTGGTCGAGGGTCAGGTCACCGTGCACAAGGTGGAGGAGTGATGCGCGCCGCCCTGCTCCTGTCCACCGTCGCCCTCGCCGGCTGCGGCCTGTTGGACCGCGAGGTGACCTACCACGCCGACGTGCAGCCCCTGCTCGCCGATCACTGCGTGCGCTGCCACCAGCCCGGTGGCCTCGGGACCGGCGACTTCACCGACCCCGACGTGGTCGTCGCCTTCGCCGACCGCATCGCCGCGCGCACCGAGGCGGGCACCATGCCCCTGCCGACGTCCGATCCCGAGTGCCGCCCGTTCATCGGCCACGAGCACCTCACCCTGGACAACAAGGAGCGGGGGATCCTGGCCCGCTGGGCCGAGAAGGGCGCACCGCTCGGCGACCCTGCCGACGCTCCCGATCACCTCGGGCATCAGGCGGGCGAGCTGGAGAACCCCGACGTCGTGGCGACGATCCCGCGCTACACGCCGACGTTTCAGGACCCGGGCAACCCGGGCAACGAGTACCGCTGCTTCGCGCTCGACCCCGGGCATGAGGCGGACTTCTTCGTCACCGGCCTGCACCCGATCATCGACGAGCCTGCCCTGGTCCACCACATCGTCATCGGCGCGGTGAAGCGGGGCTCCTTCGACCCGGACGCCCTCGGCGATCAGGGCGTGGACTGCATCAACGACGACATGGGCACGGTCGAGAACATGCTCGCCGCGTGGGC
>CALATR010000404.1 GCA_937891875.1 uncultured Pseudomonadota bacterium
CGCACGCTGCTTGTCGCCCTGACCTGGGTGGGGGCGCCCGCCCTCGCCCAGGAGCCCGAGCCCGCCGAGCCCGCCGAGCCCGCCGAGCCCGCCGAGCCCGCCGAGCCCGCCGAGCCCGCCGAGCCCGCCTCTGTTCGCCTCGCGGACGAGGAGCTCGCCGACGTCGTCGTGTTTGGCGAGACCAGCTCGTGGGTGGCCGTGACCCGCGCTGGCGTGGGCGCCGAGGTCCGGCTGCTCTCTCTCGCCGATGATCGGCTGCACCTGGTCCCCGACGTGTCTTTCGGCGTCACGAGCCAATATTTCGCGATGCCGCAGCCGAGGATCAGCGCCACCCTGGGCCTGCTGACCGGGCGCAAGACCCACCACGCCGAGCTTCGGCTGGGGGGCGATGTGGTCATGGACACGCTCTCCGACACCGGGCCCTACACCTACCCCGCCGTGAGTGCTGGCTACCGCCTCCAGCCACCGGGGTCCGGGTGGGTGTTCTCGGCCCGGGTCGGTACCACCGGGGTCTCGCTGCGCCTTGGCTACGGGATCTCGCTGCAGCCGTGACGAGCGAGTACGTCGGGCACGTCGACGGGTCGGGGGATCAGCCGCCGGACAGCGCGCGGTACGCCCACAGCGCCGCGATGCCGCCCACCATCGCGATGAGCAGCAGACGCAGGGCCCAGGCCCGCGCAGCGCTGCCGTGGACCGTGTCGGTGACCTCGATGGCGAGGGGCAGATCGGGGGACTTCCAGAACGCGCTGGGGTTCATGCCGAACTGGTAGTTCACGCCCGCGCGGGTGCGGACGCACAGCACGGGTCCCTTGCCGAACGAGCTGCGGAACCACTCGACCCGCGCCTGCTCGACCTGGTCGTAGGGCACCTTCCAGCTCCAGCACTCGAGCCCGCGCTCGCGGAAGACGACCTGTCCCCGGCGAGCGGTGGCCCAGTGCAGGCCACCCGAGACGGGTCCGTCGTGGCGCACGCCCTTGACCATGAAGGCGCGGACGACGGGGCCGAGGTCGGTGGGGGAGGCGGGCGCGTGTTCGGTGTCGGTGGACATGGGGGGAGGGTAGCGTAAGTCCGTCGGTTCGTGGGTCGACAGCACCGCGTCGAGGTTGGCTTGCAGCCTCGTCTCGATCGGGCCACCGTGGAGTCCCCACGGACTCCGAGGCGCCCATGACCCGCATCCAGGACCTCCCCCAAGCGACCGAGCCCTGGGAGGTCGGCGTCGTGGCCGGCCCGACCATCGAGGGCATCCCGATCGAAGGCGTGCTCCTGGTCGTGGGGGCCGAGACCGCGCACCCTCGCTACTCCACGCCGCTCCTCGCCGGCCAGCCGATCGACCTGGCCCGCGCTTGCGTCTCCGAGGTCGAGCAGATCCCTCGCCAGCGGCCCCTGGAGCTGCGGGTGGCCGATCCCGCGCTCGCCGATCGCATCCAGGACGCGTTCGGCGCCCCGGTCCGCATCGTCGCCCAGCTTCCGGCGTTGGACTTCGTCGGCCAGATGATGCTCCAGGCCTTCGGCGGGGACGAGGAGCCCGACTTTCCCGTGCCCGACGTCGAGCGGCTGCGGCCGGTCTGGAGCGTGCTGCTGGCCGCTCGACCCTGGAACCGCCTGGACGAGCGGGTCGTGTTCACGTTCCCGGACGCTCCCGGCGCCCTGGGCCAGGCGGTGGCGACCGTCATCGGGGCCGGAGGGGAGCAGCGCGGCATCGTCGTCTACCGGTCCGAGCGCGACCGCGCGGACTTCCAGCGGGCTGCGATGGACCCCGAGTCGGGCCTGGACGTGGTGGTGTGGGGCATTCACGCCGATCCGGTGGACGAGCTGCCCGCGCCGGTGCGGGAGCAGGCCGAGACCGACGGGCTGATCACGCCGGACGGCCTGGGACCGCTCCTGTTCACGTTCTCCGACGGGGAGATGAGCCCGATCTCGGCGGACGATGTGCCTGTCCTGCTCGCTGCGGTCGAGGCCGTCTGCGTGTTGGCCTCGAGCGGACTCGACCTCTACGACGGGTCCGAGCACACCAGCGCCGTGAGGACCGCCGACGGGCGCACGCTCACCGTCTGCGCCCGAGCCGATCTCGAGATGCGCGCGCGCCTGGCCTTCGATGTCGACCACCTCGTCATCCACGGGGGATTTCGCCTGGATGACGAGCGCCTGCCAGGCGTGGTGTTCAAGACCAGCAAGGGCCACGCGGTCAAGGCCGCCGAGCACTTCCGCCACGCCGATGCGGTGCACTTCGAGCGCGGTCCGGACGGTTTGCTGGTCCGTCTCTTCGCCGGCGATCGGGACCTCGGCCTGCTGTGCTGCGTGGACCTCGAGGAGGGTCTGTACCTCCTCGGCGCTCCGACCGTCGCCGTGGGCATTGCCGCAGGGGGAGCGAAGCGCACGTCGCTGGCGGACAAGGACGTGCTGTGGGTGGACGGGTTGGAGGTGGTGTAGGGGGCGCTATCGAGGAAATGAACGGGGAAAGCTCTGGAACGTGGATTCTCCCGTCCAGCGCGCTAGCTCGTCGAACCACGGACATTCGAAGTCGTCCCCGGGGTCGACCGGCGGGTGCTCCAGGCGGACCACCGTGCCGGTGCGGTAGTCGAGCAGCTCGGCCGAACAGGTGGCCCTGGCAAGCAGCAGCTCTGCTGGGGGGTCCTGGCGCAGTGGCTCGATGGCGACGCTGGGCGCGCCGATGCCGATGGGGTCGAAGCGCACCGCTCCGGCGACGGTGCCGTCGGGGAGGACCCGGCAGCGGGTGATCATCCCGCCCATGGTGATCGAGTGCTCCTCGGAGCCGATCACGCTGCCGTCGCCCAGGAAGCGGATGTCCGTCTCCAGGCAGCCGACGTTGGGGAGTCGGACCGTCGAGCCGTCGACGAGGTCGATGAGGCGCGTTTGCCGCACCCAGCCTCCGGGCCGCTGAACGACGTTCTGGACCAGCGCCGTCCTGCCGTCGGGAGCCAGGATCGGCGCCGGATCGAGGTGCGTGTAGAGGGCCGTCCTCTGGCCTTCCCTGCGGACTTCCAGTACGTAGTCCGCATCGTCGGGGGCAGCGGTCCGCTGGTCGAATCGAAACAGTCGAAGCTCCAGGTCAGGTACCGCGGGAACGGTCTCGTACGGTGTGTCCGGGTGCTCGGCGGGGTCGAACACCTCTGGCTGGCCGTGCTGGTCAGGCGGGTCCGCCGCCTCGGGGAGCACCTCGACCTCCGCGGGCGCGGCGTGGGTGGCCGGCCGATGATCGGCGGCCTCCGTCGGAGTCGTGGGTGCCGTGGGGGAGACCGGGGCGACGGAGCTTGTCGTGCCCAGACCGCCACAGGCGAGCGCCAGGACGAGCAGGAAGTAGGACAGCGCAACGGGTCGCATGAGTGATCCGGGGGCGAGGGAACGAGCCTGCTCCGTGGCGTGAGGGCTGGTCCCTGTTCAGGCCCTGGAGGCGATCCTGGCGAGGCCCTCCTCGGCCGCTGGAAACTCGGGTCGAAGCGCCAGTGCGCGGCGGTAGCAGGCGCGTGCGGCCTCGGGGTCGTCGTGCTCGTGCAGCACGCCGAGGTTGACGTGGACCGCGGGCTCGTCGGGGAGCAGCCGCAGGGCGTGCTCGAAGGCGGCGAGGGCTTCCTCTCTGCGGCCGAGATCGCGGAGCAGCACGGCGCGGTTGTGGACCGCGGGGCCGTCGTCGGGGAAGCGCTGCAGGAGCTCGTCGTAGCGGGCGACGCCGCGGATGGGGTGGTGGCGGCCGGTCAGGAAGGCGAGGTTGGTCCAGGCGGCGTGGTCGTCGGGGTCCAGGCGCACGGCCTCGGCCAGCGCCTCCAGGGCTTCGTCCACCCGCCCCAGGCGCTCCAGCACCACGCCGCGCTGCATGTGGGCCGGGGCGTGGGCCGGGTCGAAGGCGATCGCCGCGTCGAGCTGGACCAGAGCGTCCGCCGGGCGGTGCAGCGCGAACCAGGCGCGGGCGGACTTCATGTGGCCGTTGAGGGTGGCCGCGCGGGCCCGGTCCGCGAACCGCGGGTTGTCGCCGAAGCGCCCCATCAGCCGCGGCGCGGTCTTCGCCGAGCGCTCTGCCTCCCGATGCAGGGCCGCCAAGCGCCAGAATCCCTCGAAGTCGGCCGCATCGGGCTTGTCGAGCAACCAGGGGATGGCGTCGGGATCATCGAAGCCGATGATGGCGGGCTCGGGGACCTGGAAGCCGGGGATGGAGAGGCAGAGCTCGTCCGAGTCGGTGAGCCAGGCGACTGCGGGAAAGCCGCGGTCATGGAGGGTGCGGGAGATGCGCCAGACCCATTCGGGGTCGTTGATGCGGTGGAGGTGGACGCCGCGCTCCCGCAGGGCCGGAAGGACCTCGTGGAACGAGACCTCGTCGATGGGGCAGCCGGTGCAGGCCACGGATGCGAGCGAGCAGTCGAGGAGCGGTCGGAGGGTGGTGATGTTGGAGCGGCGGAAGTCGACGAGTGCGAGCGCAGGCAACATGCCGAGCCATTCATTGTCTGCGAGGTCGACGTCCCACAGCGAGAGGATCGAGACCTGGGGCGCTTGTCTGGCGACGGCACCCATGTCCAGGTGGGTCCACTTCCGGATGGAGAGCGACCGCAGTTGGGGTACGACCTCCAACGCGCCGAAGTGGCCGGCTCCGCCTTCGGTGACGGTCAGGACGCGGACGTCCTTCGTGGAGGCACGGCGGTTTTCTTTGCGGAGGAAATTCAGCGCCGACGCGATGGCCTGCTCGACGCTGGGGTGGTGTTCGCTCATTTGGCCACCGCCAAGAGCATGCGGACTACGCGGCCGTAGCGAGTCTGTACTTCGGCCCCGAGAGCGGCCAGATCAGCTCCCCACGACGTCCCGCCGCTGTCCTGGTACTCGGACGGGACCAGGCCCGCGTGCGGGCGGAACTGCTCGCCCACCACCCGCGCCGGGTCACCGTCCCACAGTCCATCCTCACCTTGCACAAACGGTAGCACCACGCTCTTCCCGTAGGTCGCGGGGTCCAGGTCGAAGTCCCACAGGTCCATCAGCTTGCCATGGAAGGAGTCGGTGCCGGCGACCTTCTGGGTGCGCTTGCCGCCGACCTCCAGGTACAACGCGCCGACGTGGCCGCCAATGTCCCAGTCGTCGACCTTGACGCCTTCTACCCCTCCGGCGTCGACTGCCGCAGCTGAAGCCCCACCCAGGTCCCGGCGAGCATGCCCACGACGATGCCGGCCGGGCCCGCCACCGTGACCCACAGCGGGTGGGGGATCGCCATGAGGTTCACCGCCGCACCGACCAGCGTCATGCCGCCCGCCATGCCGGCGATCAGCACCCGCCGCCACGTGGCCACGGCCGCCGCCACCCCGCTGCCGACCATGCCGCCGAGCGTCCAGGCGACGATGAGCGCGATGAACACGCCGAGCGGTGCGGTCGCCATCAGCTCGGCCACGGCCTTGGCGTCGGTCAGGTCGAGACCGGCGGGCGGCGGCCAGATGGCGTGGCTGACGAACTCGAGGAGGGCGACGGTCAGGCCGCCGGAGACGACGCCCGCGAGCCAGGCGCCGATGTTGCGCAGGAGGGTCCACATGGGGGGAGTGTAGTCGGTGGGGAGAGGCCGCGGACGGTCGCCAGCCCCTGTTCCGCGGGCTCAGAACGTCCGCGGCAGGCTCTCGAAGGTGGAGGTGGCCATGGCCGCGTCCAGGGCGTCGAACCAGTCGCAGTCCGGCGTGATCCCGTTCTTCTCCTTCTTGCTCTCATCCAGCGGCGGGTGCTCCACGTGGACCACTGTACCGTCGGTCATGTGCACCACCGCTGCTGAGCAGGTGCCGTGCAGGCGTACCACCACGGCGTCCGGATCCGCGGGGAGGGGGTCTGCGCGAGCCGGGTCCAGGAAGACGCCATCCACGCTGAACTCCACCAGCCCAGCCAGCGTCCCGTCGGGTTCCCACAGGCAGGCCTGGTGGGTGGCCTGGCCGGGCACCAGATCCTCACGGGTGGTGCTGGTGAACACCCGATCGCCGTGCCACTGCACGCGAGAGCCCAGGCAGGCCCGAGCGTGCGCTGTGCCCACCTCGGACCCGCTCGCCAGGCTGACGATCTGCAGGCTGTGCCGCGCTTCCTTGGACCACGGGCTCCACGACATCAGGGCCACCTTCGACCCGTCGGGGCTGAAGGCCGGCGGTGCGGCGAGGGGCCCGCGCAATTCGGTGCTCCCGTCCGGCAGGTGCAGCGCCAGTCCGTACACCGTGTCCTCGTCGCCGGCGCAGGTCGCGGTCAGCAGGGTCCCGTTCGCGCCGGTCTGTGGTCCCAGCTCCGTTTCCTCCAGCGAGCTCGTGTCTCCGACGCCGTCGCCCGCCAGGTTCAGACAGGCGGGCACGCTGTCGCGCCGTGCGGGGAACGCCCCGGTGTCCCCCGGAGCCACCACAAAGTCGTAGGTGCCGTCGCGGCTGCCGGTGCGGGTGAACGCTCGGGGGAAGGTCTGCGACGTGGCGCTCTGCTGCCAGCGGTGCAGCCCGGCGAACCACGGGCAGACAAAGTCCTGCTCGATGGGCGAGTCATCGTGCTCCAGCCACGAAACCTCACCTGTGCGGTAGTCCACGAGGGCGGCGTGGCAGGTGATGCGCCAGGTGAACAGCTCGGCGAGGGGATCCTGGCGGAGCGCTGCCCTGCGGACGCCCGGGCCGGAGATCCCGACGGGGTCGAAGCGCACCGAGCCGGTGACCTGGCCGTCGGGCAGCACCCGGCACCGTTCGACGTCGCCACCCAGGGCGGCGTCCCAGACGTCCGACGCGATCACGCTGCCGTCATCGAGCCAGAGGACGTCCGTGGTCAGACACCGCAGCGCGGGCAGCACGCGCTTGTCGCCCGTCTTCAGGTCGATCACCCGCTTGCGGACCTCCCAGGTCCCACCCTTGCGCACGGCATTGCTGACCAGCGCACGGACGCCGTCAGGAGCCAGGGCCGGGGGCATGTCCAGGTGGGTGTACAGGGCGATCCGTGCGCCGTCGCGGCGGACCTCCAGCACGTGGTCCTGCACGTCGTGGACGGGGTTGCAGCCCGAGAACGTGTACAGGCGCACATCCAGGCCGTCCGCCGCGGGCAGGCGCTCCCAGGTCAGGGTGCCGTCTGGGAACCCCTCGTCGTAGTGGGGAGGGCGGACCATCTTGGACGCGCCCTCTGCGGGAAGCTCGGCCTGGGCGGGATCGAAGACCTCCGGCTGGCAGTCTGCCCCGACGTCCGGGGAGGGGGCGGCAGACGGAGTGGTGGAGGTCATCAGCCGGGTGACGTCGAAGGGGGCGCGCTCTGTCTGCGCGGGGTCCGGCCGCGGATCGGACGCGGCGGGCTCCCCGGTCCGGCTCGGCGCTCCGGGCTGTCCTGCACACGCGAGGATCATCGCTGCGGTCACCACCAGCACACCCACGGCCCAGGTCCCTCGTCCCACGCGTGCCCCCCCTTCAAGTTCGTCAGAAGCTACCTCGACGCACTGCGCTCGCCACTCCGTCACGCCGGTGAGTGCGCCGGCCGCTCGCCCGTCTCAGCGCGTTGTGTGGGTCACCTCGAACATGGTTCGCCGGCGGGGGGCGAGGCGCTCCAGCCGCAGTGCTGCGGCCAGGGCGTGCGCCTGGTCTTCGACATCCTTGCCCCGTCCGCTAAGTGTGATGTGCACCCGACCGCCCCAGATGGGCTCTGCGATCATGGGCGCGCTCACGACCTCGTCGTCGAGCACGATCGCGAGCTGCTGATCGACGATGCGGGTGGTCAGCTCGCCGAAGCGACGGGCACCGTCTTCGGTCAGCGCGACGCTCACACCTGGGCCGCCATACTCGCTGTAGACGACATTCGCGGCCTCGATGTCGGCGTCGGTGAGAGCGGCCGGCTGCAGGGCATACACCCGGCAGACCGCCCGCCAGCTGCCGTCCGGCTCCGGACAGCCCTCGATCCCCCAGGAGAGCCCCCGCGGCAGGGCGGGCCACGTCTCTGGCTTTCCTTGGACCCCCTGCGCGATCAACGTCTTGAGGTCTGAGACCAGAATGCTCGGGTCGACCGGGTGCAGCCCCAGGTGACCCGGTCGGGTGGAGCGATCGAGGTGATCCAGAACGCGCTCGGTGTCCGTCTGGGCCACGTCCACCAGCAGCTGGCTCGGTCCGTCTCGGGTGATGCGGACCTCTCCCGCCTCCACCAGCCGCTCCTGCAGAACCTGAAGGTCCGAGGCCGACAGTGGACTGTCGTAGGCGACGCGGATCTGGACGTGGCCACGCCCCGCGTACGCTCGCTTCCAGGCCGAGGCGTACGGACTCGCGATCGCCATCAGTCCCACGCTCGCCGCCGCCATGCACAGACCCACTACCAGGCCCAGCACTGCGGGTACGACGAGGACGCCGCCGCTCGAGCTACGGTTCACCAACCACAGCGCCACGCCGGTCCCGACCGCGTGCGCAGCGATGACCAGGGACCAGGTGGGCATGGAGCCCAGCGCTTCGAGCAGGTGGATCTGGTTGGCCTGCAGCATGACGAAGGTGGAGAGCGCCAGGGGGAACACGAGGAGCGGGACGACCGTGCGCAGCTGCAGGGTGCCGTAGACCTGGATGGGAAAGACGGGTCGTCGAACGCCAATTCCCAGCAGGATGATGGCGGGCGGAAGGAGGGGGGAAGCGAAGGTGGACAGGGCGTCGAACGCATCGGTGGTGGCGATGGCGAAGCTGGCCACGTGCCAGTCCACGACCGCGAGCATCAAGCCCGGCACCGCGACCAGGAAGGCGCCATCCTGGCCGAGCTCGTCCAGGGACTGTGCCACGGTCCAGGCGATGGCGACCGCGCCCATCCGGGAGATGGTGCCTACAAGGATCGTTCCTCGGCCGGGGGCGAGCATGTCCAGGTCCTGCAGGCCGGGCGCCCCAGCGGCGTAGGTCCCTCCTACGAAGGCGAGGACCAACCCCATGGCGACGCGGTGCGCCAGGGGCGTCCGCCTCTCGGGCGGGAGCGCAGCGAGCCCCAGCCAGGCGACGAGCACCGGCAGCCACACACCCGTGGCCACGCTCATGTTCCAGACGGGCAGGTCGAGCCGCCATGCGTCGGGGAGCAGGCCCGGCAGAGGCACGAAGCCCAGCACCACGAGCACCGTGGCACCTACGACCAAGACACTCCATCGCCTGACCGTCCCCATCAGCCTCCCCGGCCCGATCACAGGCTACCTTGCGTGCCCCGCTGACGCGGGCTGGAGGCTTTCGCCGATCGGGCCGTGGGCGCCGATGTTGCGCAATGGCACCCCCGCCCCGACTCGAACGGGGGACCGTCGGCCTAGAAGGAGACAGCCAAAGTCTAGGATGAACCTCGATCAGCTTGGTAGGCTTGTTTCCGAGATTGCTGGGCTTGGCCACCACGGGGGGCGAGGGGGGTCGTGGTGCCAGGTATGTGCCAAGGGGTCTTCTTGTTGCTTCGAGTAGCCAGCTCTACGCGCCGTCCTCCTTGGGTGGGTGTCGATGTAGGTCGATGAGCGCCCGCATGGTCTCTTCCGCGAACGCCTTGGCGAAGCGGTCGTGTGCCTCCCTGAAGAGACCTCGCCCGACGTAGATGACTCCGCCGGCCAAGCCTGCCGGGAGCCACTCCGATCCGTCATGACCCAAAGCGAAGGCGAAGCCGCCCACCAGCACACCGGCGCGGAGCAGGTACGCGGCTATCGCCGTCCAAGTCTTGGGAGTCCCGTACTCGACGGCGGTCCAGACCAGGGACACCATGATGCCGAGCCCACCCCAGAGCACGAGGCCCTTTTCCACCGTTTGGGCAGTATCGGGAGCGAGCGAGGCGAGGACCGCCGCGACACCCAGACCAAGCAGAAACAATCCACCTACCTCGCAGGCTCCGAAGAGGCCGCGAGACAGGGCCTGAAGCCCCTGGAACTTCTCCAGGTAGCCGGAGCGTCCCGCGGTGATGAGCAGGCGCCTCGCTTGCAACGCAGTTGCGTCCCTGGCAAGCGGGGGCTCGATTGTCGCAGACACCCCCAAAAGTGCTTGGGCAGCCTCTAGATACGCATCGGCCGATGCTAGGTCCAACGGACGAGCCTCGGTCGGCCGCTCTGCAGCGTCCCCC
Source organism: uncultured Pseudomonadota bacterium (assembly GCA_937891875.1). Lineage (GTDB taxonomy): Bacteria > Myxococcota_A > UBA796 > UBA796 > REDI01. Next base: position 10,024 of record CALATR010000404.1, read on the forward strand.
TCCGTCAGGCCGTTGCCCCCGATCCGAGAAGCGGCCCTGTCCAGCAGCCAATCGGTGGGTCGTCGGCCGTCGTAGGTCTTGCTCTCCACCCGTAGCCTCGCGATTTCTGCGACCACAAGGCCTACCGCGAAGCAGAGCGCCACACCCAGGAAAGCGCCGGCGACCGATAGCTCGAACTCGTCGGGGCTCTTCAGATACATCGGTACCCACACAAGACCGACCGCTACGCTCCCCGGGATCAGGTACCCGAAGATGTCGTAGAAGTTGAGCTTTAGCCAGTCCATCTACGTCGCCGCTGCCAGCGTCTTGGCCAGCTGCGACCCAGCCGCACGGACGTCGGTGTCGGGTGCGCGCATGAAGGCCGAGCCGACCCGGCGGTGACCTCCGCCCCCCAAAGCCTCAACCAGGACGCCGATGTCGGCGGACGAAGGTTCCAGCCAGGGGTTGCGCATGGCTGTGAGCTTCGACAGCCCATCGCCCATGTGGGTGATGACCACGCTGTGCGCGGCATCACGACACACGAGGTAGGGCAGATACCGATTCAGCGGCCCGTCTGACGCGTTCCACTCCAGATACGCCGTGGTGCCGATCATCCGAATCCGGCGTTCCACGACTCCCAACGCACGCTGCGCCGCTTCATCGACGTCCGCGGCCCTCGCCACCACGGCCGGATGCTTTGCAACCTCCCGCAGCGGATGCTCTCGAAGCAGTGCCAAGAGCTCCAAGACCAAGGCGTCCGAGGCTCCGTGCAAGGATCGATTGATCACCAGTGGTGGCGCATTGCCGAAGACGGCCTCCCGCGGCGACTCGTACCTCGCGCTGTCCGTCTTCACGGTCGCTTTCGCCAACTCCTCGCGCTGTCGATCCCGGCGAGGCAACGGCAGCTGCCTCCACATCAGGGCCGCGCAGGATGGCGCTTCCTTGTCGTAGAGCACCCGGTCGCCTTGGGCCCTCCTGGACTCGTAGGACTCGCGTGCCTCCTCGGTGAGGAAGGCGGTTCGGTGGTGGTCTACCCAGAAGTCGGCGGCCGGGTGATAGAGGAAGTCCACGACTCCGAACGGCGACGGCGCGGGTGCGGAACCCAGCCACCTGTCCTTTACGCCATACCCGACCGGGTGGAAGCTCAGATGTCGGCCAGGTCGCTCCAGCAGGTCCGCCGCGAAGACGGCGCTGACAAGGCCATCGAAGCAGGGAGCGTGGAACAGGAGGTGGTATTCCATGGCGTGAGTATATCCATCCGGCACCCGTGAGCGACACGTCCTCCTTCACGGGGCATGGGCCCTTCGAGCGAGGACTCGCCACACGCATCACCGAACTCGACCAGCTCGACCCACGGGTGCCTGTCGAGGAGCCACCCATCTCCGCCCACCGCGCCAGAATCTCCGTCACGACCTTCTTCGCCACCCGGAGTGTCGTCCAGCCGCAGATTCGGCTGGGCTCGTGCCCTGCGATGGCCACCATCACGGAGCGGCCGGACAGCGAACCCGTAGCGAGCGAGAACAACGACCAAGGGGCGTTGCGGCGAGCCCAGATGCTCGGGGCATCGGTCGACGACGCGCGTGGACTCTAGACCGAACCCCACGTCATGCGTCGCTCCCGAAAACATCGGACCAAACTGGCTCCCCCGCCCCGACCCTACGTCCTCCACCCGGCTGACGCGGGCTGGAGGCTCTCGCCGATCGGCCCGCGCGCGCCCTTTGCTGCGCACGCCCCCCCGCCCCGACTCGAACGGGGGACCGTCGGCTTAGAAGGCCGGTGCTCTATCCAACTGAGCTACGGGGGCTGATGCGTCGCGCGCAACCGACTCACCGGGTCGCGCGCGCCCGCCCTCCTACCCCCGCCCTCCGCGCTCGACCACCCCCGGTCAGCCACTTGACGCGTCAAGCGCTACCCCTCGAATCCCCATCATTATGCACAGCATGTGCACAACTCTGTGGAAAACGCGAACGGGTCGGGGTCAACCATCAATATCCGCCGGTGCGTGCGGGTCCTCCGCCCCCGGACGCTACGCCAGACCACGCGAAGGACACCTCCTCCCACTCGATCCGCCTTC
>CALATR010000405.1 GCA_937891875.1 uncultured Pseudomonadota bacterium
GAGCCCCGCCACTCCCCCGGTCGACGCTACGCGACCTCTCGCGGGACGATCCGCCCCGCCACTCCCCCCGCACCCCTGCGCCATCTCCCACACCCCCCCATCCGCCGATCCTGCTGCTGCCCCCGTCGTTCCTGGCACGAACCTCGCAACCGTTCCGCGCGGAGGTGTGTGCATGGGTCTGTACATCGTGCGTCGGGATGCCTGGTACACCGAGCGGGCCGTGTGGGGGATCGCCGGGGTCGTCATTGCCACTGGCACCGTGCTGGGTGCGTTCGTGCAGCCCTGGCTGGTCGGGATCGTGACCGTCACCGGGCTGTTCGCGCTCGTGACCGCGTTCACCGGCTTCTGCCCCGTGTCCACCGTGCTCACCGGGCTCGGCGTGCCCACCTTCCTGGGGACCCGCCGCGGCGGCATCTACCGCATGCGCACCGACCGCTGGTACCTCGAGCGCACCATCTACCTGGTGGTCGGCACGACCCAGACCGTGGGCTCGATCCTCGCCGTGGTGCACCACCCGGGCTGGCTCTTCTTCACCGGCTTCGTCGGCGCGATGAGCGTGGGCTTCGCGCTCTCGGGCTTCTGCCCCGTTGCGAACGCCCTGTGGTTCCTCGGCCTCGAACCCCGGCTCTCGCCGATTGCTGAAGAGGCTCGGAGCGAGCTGCGTCGGGTGGCGTAGCGGGACGTCGCGCGGGTCTCGGGCAGGGGAGAGAAGGGGCGCCGAGGTCCGGCGGGAGGTCGCGTAGCTTCGACCGGGGGATCGGCGGGGCGGTCTCTGGTCGCTGGTCTCTGGGGCCCTCTGCGAGCGGGCGATGAAGGCGGGGATCTCGATGGTCCCATCACCGTGACCCGCCGCGGATTGGCAGGTCGGAACGCCATCGTCGGAGGGGTCCCGGGCGCTCGCGGCGAACAGGCGGCTCGACCGCCCCCGGATGTCCGCCCCTGTACCGTTGTCGTGGGCCCAGAGACCAGAGACCAGTGACCAGAGACCGCCTCTCCACTCCCCCGCTCGAAGCCACGCGACGCTTCGCCGGACGATCCGCCGCGCCACTCCCCTCCACCTACTTCCCGCGCGCCTCGAGCGCCTGCACCACCGTCCACGTCGTGATGTTCACGATGTCGTTGACCGTGGCGCCCAGCGGGATGACCGAGGCTGGCTTGCGGATGCCGGCGACCAGGGGCCCCAGCGCCTCGGCGGCGGCCAGGTGGACCAGGAGCTTGTAGGCGATGTTGCCCGACTGCAGGTCCGGGAAGATGAGGACGTTGGCCGGGCCGGTCAGGGTGCTGAACGGGAAGTCGCCGGCGATCTTGTCGTAGGCGACCGCGGTATCGGCCTGCATCTCGCCGTCGATCTCGAGGTCGGGGCAGCGCGCACGCACGATCTCGACCGCGCGGCGGACCGTGGCGACGGCGGCGTCCCCGTGGTGCTCGCCGAAGTCCGAGTACGACAGCATGGCCACCCGCGGGGTGACGCCGAAGGACTCGGCCACGCCCGCGGTGTTGATGGCGATCTCGGCGAGCGCCTCGGCGTCGGGATCGACGTTGATGGTGCAGTCACCGAAGAAGATCTTGCGGTCCTGGAAGAGCATGGCGTACACGCCGCTGACCCGGCCCGAGTCGGCGTCGGTGCCCAGGACCTTGAGTGCGGGGCGCATGGTCTGGGCGTACGGGCGGTGCACGCCGCCGACCATGCCCTCGGCCAGGTCCTGCTTGACCATCATCGCCGCAAACCAGGTTCGATCCCGGAGCTTCACCCGGGCCGAGCTGTAGGTGACGCCCTTGCGCGCCCGCGCGTCCCACAGCTCCTTGGCCAGCGCGTCGAAGTGGGGCGAGCCCTCGCAGGCCTCGACCTCCATGCCATCGAGGCTGACGCCGGCGGCCTCGGCCTTCTGCTGGATGCGGGCGGGCGGACCCAGGAGGATCGGCGTGCACAGGCCCTCGTCGACGAGGATCTGGGCGGCGCGGAGCACCTGGGGATCGGTGCCGTCGGGAAACGCGATGCGCACCGGCGGATTGGCGGCCTTGGCGCGCTGGAGCAGGGGCTGCATCAGGCCGCGGGCGCGCTCGACCAGCTGGTGCAGCTTCTCCCGGTAGGCCTCGATGTCCTCGATGGGCGTACGGGCGACGCCGGACTCCGCCGCGGCCTTCGCGACGGCGGGCGCGACCCAGGTCAGCACACGCGGATCGAAGGGCTTGGGGATGATGTAGTCGGGGCCGAAGCGGATGCTCGACTCGCCGTACGCGCGGAGCACGTTGTCGGGCACGTCCTGGCGGGACAGGGCGGCCAGGGCCTCGGTCGCGGCGAGCTTCATCTCCTGGTTGATCTTGCGGGCCCGGGTGTCGAGGGCGCCGCGGAAGACGAAGGGGAAGCCCAGGACGTTGTTGACCTGGTTGGGGAAGTCGCTGCGCCCGGTGGCCATGATGGCGTCGGGGCGGGCCTCCTTGGCCACGTCGTAGGGGATCTCCGGATCCGGGTTCGCCATCGCGAAGATGATGGGCGAAGGGGCCATCTTACGGATCATGTCCGGCGTCAGCAGGTTGCCGACCGACAGCCCGATGAAGGCGTCGGTGCCGTCGAGGGCCTGGGCGAGGCTCCTGCCGTCGTCCGCCACCGCGAAGGCCGCCTTGTTGGCGAACAGGTCGTCCCGGTCGACGTGGACCAGGCCCTTGCTGTCGTACATGCGGATGTTCTCGCGCCGCGCTCCCAGCGAGACGTAGAGCTCGGCACAGGCGATGGCGGCGGCACCGGCGCCCGAGAAGACGATGGTGATGTCGCCGAGGTCGCGGCCGGTCAGCTCGCACGCGTTGATGAGGGCGGCGCCGGAGATGATCGCGGTTCCGTGCTGATCATCGTGGAAGACCGGGATGTCGAGCTCCTCCTGGAGCCGGCGCTCGACCTCGAAGCACTCCGGTGCTGCGATGTCTTCCAGGTTGATGCCGCCGAAAGTCGGCGCCATGGCCTTGACCGCGGCGACCATCTCGTCGGCGGTGGAGGCGTTCAGCTCGATGTCGAAGACGTCGATGTCGGCGAACTTCTTGAAGAGGTTCGCCTTGCCCTCCATGACCGGCTTGCCCGCCTCCGGCCCGATGTCGCCCAGGCCGAGCACCGCGGTGCCGTTGGTGACGACCGCGACCAGGTTGCCCTTGGCGGTGTAGGCGAAGACCTTCTCGGGGTCCTCGTGGATGGCCCGGCAGGGCCAGGCGACGCCGGGGCTGTACGCCAGGGCGAGGTCGCGGGCCGTGTTCAGCGGCTTGGTCGCGTTGACCTCGATCTTTCCGGGGCGTCCTTGGACGTGGTACTCAAGCGCCTTGTCGCGGTCGGACATGGAGGCGGCTCCTTTCAAGCTGGGGGATGCAGCCGTATGCGAGCGCGCGCGGCGCGCAAGTGGACAAGCGGGGGTGAACGCCGGCTCAGTGGTCTCGTCCACCGGTCGATCGTGGGCTCGGGCACGCCCCGAGGGGCCTGCATGCGGTATGACGCGACCATGCGTACCGTCGTCTCCCTCGTGTTCTGGGGCTACATCGCGCTGTCCTGCGCGTGGCTCTTCCCGCTCGCCCTCACCATCTGGCTCTTCACCTTCTGGTGGGATCGACGCCGGTTCTGGCTGCACCGCTTCAGCTGCCTGTGGGCGTACCACTACGCCTGGCTGTGGCCGAACTGCACCATTCGTTGGGAGGGCCGGGAGAACCTGACCGACGACCCCGTCGTCTACGTGTCGAACCACCAGTCGCTCGCTGACATCCTGGTGCTCTTCGGCGCGTTCCACCACTTCAAGTGGGTGAGCAAGGCCAGCATCTTCAAGGTGCCGTTCATCGGCTGGAACATGGTGCTCAACCGCTACGTCCGCCTCCGCCGTGGCGATCGCAAGAGCATCAAGGAGATGATGGACGCGTGTCGCATGCACCTCGAGGAAGGCAGCGCGGTCTTCCTCTTCCCCGAAGGCACCCGCTCCAAGGACGGCAACCTGCGCGACTTCAAGCACGGGGCCTTCACCCTCGCCGCAAAGGCCGGCTGCCGCGTCGTGCCCATCGTGCTCGACGGCACCGGTGCGATCCTGCCCAAGGAGGGCTTCCTCATGGACCTCAAGAAGACCAGCATCCGCGTCCGCGTCCTGCCCCCCGTGAACCCGGACGAAGCAGGCGGCGACCCAGAAGCGCTGACGAAGCTCGTGAAGGAGCGGATCGGCGACGCGTTGCAGCAGATGCGTGCGGTGGAGGCGGCATGAGTTTCCGGAACAGCGGGCAGTGGTCGTGGCGGGCCGGTCTCCAGTCCCCAGTCCCCAGTCTCCAGTCCGAGAGCGGGGTCGGCGGTTCTGGGAGCGATGTGCCGGTCGGGGATGCGGTGGCCACGGCGCGCACCACAAGCGCCACGGCCGGAACGGGACGCGCGGGGACTGGGGACTGGAGACTGGCGACTGGGGACCGCGCCCTCCACTCCCGCCCCGGTGGCCCTGCCCGCGTCGGCTTGCTCGCGTTGGCTCTCTCCGCCTGCGGCACCCCCGATCTCGCCGAGCCTGTCCCCGTCGATCGTGTGCTTGCCGGCGTCATCGAGGACGAGTCCGCGCTCTTCGGGGGCACGGCTGCCGAGGGGCAGGTCGGCGACGTGCTGATCCAGAACAGCCGGGTGCGCTTCGTCGTGCAGGCGGCGCGGGACGATGGCGACTACTACGAGTCCGTCGGTGGCGGGATCATCGACGCGGACATCGCGCGGCCGGACGGGCAGCCCGGGCGGGATCCGGTCGACGAGTGGACCGGCATGTTCGGCCTCGGGCGGATCAGCCGGGCGACGTCGGTGGAGGTCGTCGACAGCGGCTGGCGCAGCGGCGAGGCCGTGGTGCGCGTGACCGCCGTCGAGTCGCCGCTCACGCTGTTCACCGGCGCGGTCGAGAGC
>CALATR010000406.1 GCA_937891875.1 uncultured Pseudomonadota bacterium
GGTCCGCCGACACGATGTGCCGGCTTGGGAATTTACGGGGAAGAAGCACACCTACCACGGAGGATCGGAGGTCCACGGAGGTTCACGGAGGTTCACGGAGAGGGGAGTGCAGGGGGCGGGGAGGGTCCTGCTGGTGTCGTGGATTCGAGTCCTCGATCGCTCGTTCCGGCCGAGCGCTCGTCCTCTCGGTTGCGACGCCACGAGTGAGAGGACGGCCGTCTGAAGCGCCCAGCTCATCGGGTCCATTCGACCCCGCCGCCAGCACGACTCCAGCCGCCCCGCCACTCCCTTCTCCGTGGCCCTCCGCGTCTCCGTGCCTTCGTGGTGGGGGCAGGGCAGATCGCGCGCACATTCCAGGCTCCCCCCCTACGACCGAGATCGAGATCGACATCGAGCCCGAGGTCGAGCCCGAGCCCGAGATCGAGCCCGACGTCGAATCCCCGCCCCTGTTCGCCCCGCGAAAGACCTGCGCCCACCGCATGCGCTAGTCTGGTCCAAACTGCTGGAGTCGCCACATGGCCAACCAGGGCAACACCCGCCTTCGCGCGCTCATCTTCCTCGGCATCGCCGGTATCGGCGCCATCGCCGCCGGCGTCGTCGTCGTGCAGCTGTACTTCCTCTACCAGCGCCGCATCGCCGAGGCCGAGCGGGTCGATCCCGTCGAGACCTACATCGTCGCGGGCGCCGAGCTGCACCAGGGCATCCAGATCACCGAGAACGACCTGTTCATCGTCGAGATCTCGCCCAAGTACCTGTTCATGAACGGCGGCCCCGAGTCGAACCTGTTCAAGAACTACGAGCAGGTCGTCGGGAAGATGCCTCGCGAGCGCATTCTCGCGAACGAGTTCATCCGCGAGGAGCGGCTCGCCAACGAGAAGAAGGGCGTCGGCCTGAACGCCATCGTGCCCCGGGGCCAGCGCGCCATCGCCATCGACGCGGCCGGCGGTCGCGCGGTGTCCGGCTTCCTGCAGCCGTGGGACTACGTCGACGTCATGGTCACCTTCTTCCCCGAGGACGGCACCCAGCCCGAGACCCACTACCTGGAGCAGGCGGTGCTGGTCCTCGGCGTGGGCAACGACGCGGAGCGCCCCTCGGAGAAGGACGTCAACCTCGACGAGAAGACCCGCGCCGAGCGCCGCAAGGCCCAGCGCCGCGCGAACACGGTCACCCTCGCGGTCAGCCCGAACGAGGCGGAGGCCCTCGCCCACGCCCAGGCCCTCGGCCAGATCACCCTGACCCTGCGCAACAACGCCGATCTGGAGCCCGAGGAGGGCCTGACCGGCATCGGCGTCGAGAACCTCTTCGGCCTGCAGCCCTTCGACCCCGGGGTGGACACGACGGGCCGGAAGGCCGGGGCGTCGGCGCCGGAGTAGCGGCCACGGTCAGCTCGGAGGCTCCGCGCCCTCTCGCGGCTTCGGCCACGGCGACCACGAGGCGCCGATCCCGCCGAGCAACGCCAGCACCACGAAGAGCCACGGCTCGACGTCGGCGGCGGCGAACCACGGCGTGCGCACCTCGATGGGGATGACGGTGGCGAGACCCTGCACGCCCTCTGCGTCGCCGTCGACGTAGGGAGCGTGCCAGCGGCGGCGTCCGCTCGGGTCGAACACCGCCGAGCGACCGTTGGTGGTGGGACGCACCACCGTCCGACCGGTGCGCACGGCGAGCAGGCGCGTGCCCGCCTCGTGCTCCCGCGAGCCGGGCCCCACCCCCAGCCAGGCGTCGTTGGACGCGGCGATGGCCCACTCTGCCTGACCCCA
>CALATR010000407.1 GCA_937891875.1 uncultured Pseudomonadota bacterium
GGTGGGGCGCGTCGGGGGTGGACGCGGCGACCGCCTCCAGGATCGCCGGCGCGACCTTGAGCCGGGAGGCCGAGGAGACCATCACCAGGGCGCCGACCGCGTCGGGGTGGTCGAGCGCGAGCTGCAGCGCCACGCCGCCGCCGTAGGAGTGTCCTACAAGGATCGGCTTCGAAATACCCCTTCTGGCCAGTTCTTCCCGAAGCCACCCCGCGGTGTCCGCCACCCGCTCGCGGGCCGGACCCGGGCTGTCTCCTCGCCCGGGGAGGTCGATGGCGACGGTGTCTGCCCAGCTCCACGGCTCCAGGTCCCAGGTGGCCGCGTTGCCGCTGGCTCCGTGGATCAGCACCACGCTGTGGCTCATGCGACCTGCTCCAGCGAGCCGTCCTGTCCGTCCACATCGGGCTCGGCGGCGTGATCGTACCGGTAGGACATCATGACCCCCAGGGACTGCTCCAGGCCGTGCCAGGACGCGTCTGCGCCGACCATGACCGCGCGCAGGTGGGCACCGTTGCCCAGGTGGAAGCGGGCGACCGGATCCTGCAGGCGACCGCGCTCGTCCTTCACGGACAGCCACAGCTCGGCCAGGCGGCGGAGCGCCTCGAGCTTGCGGGGCGGAGCCAGACCGGCGGCGACGCTGCGGGAGATCGCGTCGAGCTCCGCGTCGGCCTCCGGGCGGCCGGCGGCGACGAGGGTGCGCCGGACCCAGGCGCGAAAGCCGGGCATCGGGGACAGGGTGGAGGCGACCTCGATGCCGGCGACCGTGTCGAGGACGTGGTCCCGGGCGGCGATCAGCAGGTCTCCGGCGCGGCCACGGGCGCGGTCGTCGACTCGGGTGATCCCGTAGAAGGTGGCGAACCGCGGGGGGCCGATGTCGACGGGGCCGGCGAGGACCTCATCGAGGGACTCGGGGAAGGTGGTCGTCAGCGCGACGTGCACGAAGGCGAGCGGTGCGCCGTCCTCGGCGGTGATCGCCAGGATCCGTCGGTCCGGCTGCAGCCGGCGGGCGAGGTCCCGCGGGCTCTTGACCGGCACGACCGCTTCCTTCTGGACCAGGGTGTCGAGCAGCTCCGTGTCCCCGGCGACCACGTCGCGCACGGACAGGGTCAGTTGGGCGTCGCTCATCCCTCCTCCTCGGCGCCGAACAGCTCCGGGTAGGTGTCCAGGAGCGTTGCAGCGGTCTCACCCAGGTGATCGGCCAGGAGCGTCGCAGCTTCAGAGGCATGTCGCGCGACCACCGCATCGGCGATGGCCTGGTGCTCCGCCACGATGTCCCGCCGCGAACGCAGGCTCTGGTAGCGCTCGGCCGCCAGGTGGCGGTAGCGTTCGGTGAGCGCGTAGAGGCGATCGCGAAACTCCAGGAGATACGCCGAGGGACACGCGGAGACCAGCGCCTCGTGGAAGGCGTGGTGGTGCTCGGCGAACAGCGCGTGGGCGGCGTCCGAGCCGTCGTGCTCGGTGACCCGGTTGAGCACGTGGCAGGCCGCCATCACCCGGCCCTCCCAGGCCAGGTCCCCGTTGGCGATGGCGTCCTGCACGGCGATCACCTCGATGCGCTGGCGGGTGCGGGTCAGGTCCAGCAGGTCCTCCCGGGACACCGGCGTGACCCGGAAGCCGCGCTGATCCTCGATGGTGACGAGTCCCTCTGCGGCGAGTCGGCTGGCGGCCTCACGCAGCGGCCCGCGGCTGACGGCGTAGCGGCGGGACAGCGGCACGAGCTTGAGCTTGGTGCCCGGTGCGAACTCGCCGCGCACGATCTCCTCGCGCAGGCGGTCCGTGACGATCGAGGCCTCGGTGGGCCTGCCCTGGGTGTCATCCTGCATGGCCTCACTCTAGCCTCCGAAGTGTGCAGGGCAAACTACAAGATGTCGTTAGACAAAAATGTCGACATTCTTTATGGTGGACTTCACCAACGGAGTTGACCATGCGCCTCGCCTCCCTCCTCGTCGCCGACACCCCCGTGCTCGCCGCCCGTCGCGGCGATGAGTACGTGGACATCGGTGCCGTCGACCCTTCCCTGGGCACTGACGTCGGGGCGTTGATCGCGTCCGGACCGGACTGGCGCCTGCGAGCCGCCCGCGCGGCGACCGAAGCCCAGCCCGTCATCGGCGACATCACCTTCCGCCCGCTGGTGCCGCGCCCGCCCAAGGTGCTGTGCCTCGGCCTCAACGACGTCGACCACGCGGCGGAGGCGGGCCTGCCGGTGCCGGACTTCCCGGTGGTGTTCAGCCGCGTCGCCAGCTCGCTCATCGGGCACAACCAGCCCATCGTGCGCCCCGTCGAGTCCGACATGCTGGACTACGAGGTGGAGCTCGCGGTGGTCATCGGTCGGGGCGGTCGCCGGATCGACGCCGCGGACGCCCTGGATCACGTCGCTGGCTACACCGTCTTCAACGACGGCTCCATTCGCGACTACCAGGTCCGCACCCACCAGTGGATGCTCGGCAAGAACTTCCACGGCACCGGCGCCCTGGGCCCGGAGCTGGTCACCCCCGAGGAGCTGCCGCCTGGCGCCTCGGGGCTGAAGATGACCACCATCATCGGCGAAGAGCGGCTTCAGAACGGCAACACCGGCGCCTTCGTCTTCGACGTCGCCAGCGCTGTCGCCCTGCTCTCCACCGTGCTGATGCTCGAGCCCGGCGACGTCATCGCCATGGGCACGCCATCGGGCATCGGCTTCGCCCGCGACCCGAAGCGCTTCATGGTGCCCGGCGAGATCTGCCGCGTCGCCATCGAGGGCGTCGGCGAGCTCGTGAACCCCATCGTGGACGACCCCGCCCGGGCCGCCACCGAGACCGAACCCAAGCTGCAGACCGGAGGTGTCTGATGTACGAGTCGACCGAAGCGGACAAGCGACGTGCACAAATCAAGGTCAAGCAGTTGCACCACCACGCCTTCCGCACGAAGGACATGGAGGCCACCCGGGCATTCTACGAGGACGTGCTCGGCCTGCCCCTGATCGGCACCTTCGTCGAGACCACCGACCCGGTCACCGAGAAGCCGAGCAACTACATCCACTGCTTCTTCGAGTTCGCCGACGGCTCCGCCCTGGCGTTCTTCCAGTTCCAGGAGGACAAGTACAAGGAGTCGGCGATCCAGGGCAAGCAGGACCCGTTCGACCATCACATCGCGCTGGAGGTCGACGACAAGGAGACGGTCTTCGCCTTCCGCGACCGCCTCGAGGCCGCCGGTCACGAGTACATGCTCATCGACCACGGCTACTGCTACTCCATCTACCTGCACGACCCGAACGGCATGCAGGTGGAGCTGACGACCAAGGTCGACCAGACCAACGAGATCCTCGAGCAGGCGGCGCGCACCGCCCACGAGGACCTCAAGCAGTGGCTGGACGGCGTCACCGTCGCCAACAACAAGTTCCGCAAGCTGCGTGGCGCTCCGGCGTACACCCCCGGCGCGTCGGCCTGAGCCGATGGCCCAGGTCCACCTCACCTTCGACAATGGTCCGCACCAGACGGTGACCGCCGAGGTCCTGTCCGTGCTGGAGCGGCGAGGCCTGACCGCGACGTTCTTCGTGCTGGGCAAGCACCTCGCGACCCCGTGGGGTCTGGACCTGGCGAAGCGGATCCGCGACGCGGGTCATCGCCTGGGCAACCACAGCTTCAACCACGAGACGCCACTGGGCGACGACCCCGGCCAGCACGTGGTCGATCGGGAGCTGACGGCCACCCAGGACCTGCTCGATCAGGTCTGGGACGGTCCGTTGTGGTTCCGGCCGTTCGGCGGCGGCGGCAAGCTGGGTCCGCACCTGCTGTCCCTGGACGCGGTCGACTGGCTGATCGACCGAGAGGCCACCTGTGTCCTCTGGAACTCGGTGCCGGGCGACTGGCTCGACGCCCAGGACTGGCCCGATCAGGCGCTGGCCGACGCCGAGCGCCTGGAGCACGACGTGATCGTGCTGCACGACATCCTCCCCGAGGCCATGACCCGCCTGGACGTCTTCCTGGGCGCGCTCGTGGACCGCGGCCACACCTTCACCGACGGCCTGCCCGCGGACTGCCTGCCCATCGTGGACGGCGCACCGCAGCAGGGCCTCGAGCGCTTCGTCTCACGACCCACTCCCGGAGCTGCGCCATGACGTCCGACCTCAAGCTGCTGTCGTCCTACGAGGGCCCCGCGCTGTCGACCCCGAACCGGGTCGTGATGGCGCCCATGACCCGCAATCGGGCCGGCGAGAGTCGCGTCGCGAACCCCATGATGGCGACCTACTACGCCCAACGCGCGACCGCCGGCCTGCTCATCTCCGAGAGCGTCGACGTCTCGCCCGAGGCCATCGGCTACCCCGGCACTCCCGGCCTGTACTCGGCCGAGATGGTGGCGGGCTGGAAGCAGGTCGTGGACGCCGTGCGTGACGCCCAGGACGAGCCGGCGCCGTTCTTCTGTCAGCTCTTCCACACCGGCCGGGTCTCCCACACCTCCCTGCGCGCCGACGGCACGCCAGGTCACGCACCCAGCGCCATCCAGGCGGACGTGCAGCTCTACACCCCGGTCGGCATGGTGCAGGCGTCGGTGCCCAAGGCCATGACCGGCGAGGACATCACCCGCACCATCGGCCACTACGTCGCTGCCGCAGAAGGGGCCGTCGCGGCGGGCTTCGACGGGGTCGAGCTGAACGCGGGCAACGGCTACCTGCTGCACCAGTTCCTGGCTGACGGGACCAACCAGCGCACCGACGGCTACGGGGGCAGCGTCGACGGTCGCCTGCGCTTCGTGCTGGAGGTCATCGACGCGGTCAGCGAGGCGATTGGCCCGGACAAGGTCGCGGTCCGCGTGTCGCCGGTCAACACGACCAACGGCGTCAGCGACTCCGACCCCCACGCCACCTTCACCGCCCTGGCGGAGGCGCTGGACGGGCGTGGGCTGGCCTACCTGCACGTCATCGAGTCCTGCGACTCGGCGACCGTGACCCCGGCGATCCGCGAGGCCTTCGGCGGGACCTTGATCGTCAACGACGGCTACGACTGCGATCGCGGCGAGCACGCCATCACCACCGGCCTCGCCGACCTGGTGAGCTACGGGCGCATGTTCCTCGCAAACCCGGATCTGCCGCGCCGTTTCGCCGAGGGAGCGTCCCTGAACGAGCCCGACGCGGCGACCTTCTACGGCGGCGCCGAGCCCGGCTACATCGACTACCCGGCGCTCGACTGAGGGCGGTGGGTGCGTAGCTGGGAGCGCCTGGAGGTCTCCCGATGAGCACCCGCGAGTTCTGGAACGAGCGCTACGGCGACGGCAGCGCGTACGGCTCCCAGCCCAACGACTTCGTGCGCGAGGTCGTCGACCAGCTGCCCAAGGGACCCACCCTGTGCCTGGCGGCCGGCGAGGGACGCAACGCGGTCTTTCTCGCCGAGCACGGGTTCGGGCCGGTGACCGCGGTCGATCAGTCGGAGATCGGCCTGCAGTCCGCCGAGCGCCTGGCCGCCTCGCGGGGGGTACATGTCAACACCGTTGCGGCGGACCTCGGCACCTGGGACTTCGGGGGGCCATGGAGCGTCATCACGGCGATCTGGGCCCACGTGCCCCCGCCGGTGCGCGTGCGGATGTTCGAGGAGATCCGCCGATCCCTGGCCCCGGGCGGCATGCTGGTGCTGGAGTCGTACCACCCCGACCAGGTGGGCCGCGGCACCGGGGGCCCGCCTTCGCCAGCGCCGATGAAGACGCTGGCGATGGTGCGCGACCTGCTGCCCGGCTTCGAGCTGGTGATCGGCCGGGAGACCGAGCGTCAGGTCGCGGAAGGCGCCTTCCACAATGGCCTGTCCGCGGTGGTGCAGGTGCTGGCGCGCAAGCCCGCCTGAGGCGCGATCACACCCGTCCCTGGCCGATGATGGCGACATAGTCGAGCGGGTCTGTGGGGTGGTGCGCGGCGAGCCAGGCCACGGCCCGCGCCTCGCCCTCCGCCCACGCCTCCGGGGACAGGCTCTGGCGCAGGCGGTGCACCGGGGCCGCTCCGATGGCCATGTCGCGCCAGGCCTCCTCGGCGGTGCGCTGGACCGGCACGCGCACCTCGCGGGCGGACACGTCGCGCAGGCCGGATGCCTCGAGCTCGGCACGGACCTCGTCGACCGAGGCGAACGCGCTGGTCACGGGCGCGTCGGGCAGGAACGGGAACGCGGCCTTCAGCATGGCCAGGCCGTGGGTCATCGCGGGGGAGCGATCGACCGGGACCCAGCTGGAGACGACCACGTGACCGCCGGGGCGCACGGCACCGCGCATGGAGCGAAGGCCGGCGGCACGGTCGGGGAAGAACATGAGTCCGAACATGGAGAAAGCGGCGTCGAACGTGGGTTGCAGGCCGAGGTTCTGCCCGTCGCCCTCCCGCACCTCGACCTGGGTCTGGGAGGCCAGGCGATCGCGGCACGCCCGTACCATGGCCGGGGCGAAGTCGACGGCGAGCACGTGGGCGACGTGGGGCGCGACCAGCTCGGTCAGGGTGCCCGGCCCGCAGGCCACGTCGAGCACGCGGCTGTCCGGACCCAGGGGCACGCCGTCCAGCGCGGCTCGGGAGAAGGGCTGCAGCAGGTGCATGGCGGTGGCGGTGTAGCCGTCTGCGATCGCGTGCCAGACGTCGGCGTCGGACAGACTCATGGAGACCTCCGGGATGAGCCCCTACCCGCGGTAGGCTGCCCGCGCTCCCCGAGGTCCCGATGACAGCCCAGGTCGCTCCGCCCTCGCCCTTCGCGCTCTTCCTCCGCCGGCTCCTGGCGGACGCCATCGGCACCTTCGGCCTCGTGTTCGCGGGCTGCGGTGCGGTCGTCGTGGGGGCGACCTACCCCAACACCATCGACCACTACGGGATCTGCGTCGCGTTTGGCGTGGTGGTGGCCGCGATGGTGTTCGCGGTCGGCCACGTCTCGGGCGCCCACCTCAACCCCGCCGTGACCATCGCGTTTGCCGCCATGGGCAAGTTCCCCTGGCGGGAGGTGCCCGCCTACATCATCAGCCAGTGCATCGCAGCGATCGGCGCGTCCTACGCGGTGCGCTTCCTGCTCGCCGACGCCGCGAACCTCGGCGCCACGGTGCCTGGGATCCCGATCTTGCCGGCGTTGATCCTGGAGATCGTGCTGACGTTCTTCCTGATGTTCGTCATCGCCGCGGTGGCGACGGACAGCCGCGCCCAGGGGCAGTTCGCCGCGGTGGCGGTGGGCGGCACGGTCGCCTTGCTGGCCCTGGTCGGCGGCCCGCTGACCGGCGCGTCGATGAACCCGGCGCGGACCCTCGGACCGGCGCTCGCATCCGGGGTGTTCGACGGGTTCTGGATCTACGCCGTCGGGCCCGTGGTGGGCGCGGTCGCAGGGGCCTGGACCTATCAGGTGGTGGCCTGGCGGCCGGATCTGGATCGGACCTAGGTCGGGGCGGAACGGAGGTAGGATGCGGCATGCGCCTGTTGCCGCCGCTGCTGGTCTGCCTCGCCGGATGTGGGTCCTCCCTGGACCCCGTGTGCGTGCAGCTCCGCTGGGACTGGTGGGCCACGACCGCGGAGACCACCTTCGACGGGTCCGTCTGGCGCGCGTTCAACGTGCACGGCGACCCGCTCACCGAGACGATGCGCAGCTACGAGGACGACCGCCTCACGACCGTCTGGCACACCTGGGACGCGGGCGGCCGTGAGATCCTCCGCCAGAGCCGGGAGGGCGAGGCGCCCAGCGGGCAGCGTCTGGCGCACCAGGAGTGGGAGTACGACGCCGACGGCTACCTGATCCTGTCCTGGGAAGAGGAGGTGGTGGGCGTGCGGGACACCGTCCGCACCTTCACCAACGACGGGGCGGGCAACCCGCTGGAGGAGCGCATCGACTACGAGGACGATGGGGTCGTCGACACCGTGGTGAGCTCGACCTGGGACGACGACGGGCGGCCCCTGTCCCGGGAGCGCGTCAGCGAGGGGGAGGTGACCTCGCAGCAGACCTGGGCGTACGATCGACACGGCGACGCGATCGAAGAGACCAGCGTGACCGACTCGCGGACTGTCCGCACGACGTCCGCGTATGACGACGATCGCCGGCTGGTGCGGCGGGAGACCGAGCGGGACGGCGAGCTGGCTCGGGTGGTGATCTACCGCTGGGAGGCCGATCTGCTGGTCGCCGAGGACCACCTGGACGGCTCCGGTGCGCTGGAGCGGACCATCGAGCACACCTACGACGCCGACGGCTGGCGCATCGCGACCGTCACGTCCGGACCCGACGGCGTCGAGTCCGAGCGCCAGGAGTACGACGTCGACGAGCACGGCAACGTGGTGCGGCAGACCGACACCCGCGGCGGCGTGGAGACATTTCGGGCCGAGTCCGAGTGGAGCTGCTTCGTGCCGGAGCGGTATCCGGAGGGGTGAGCGGGAGTCCGCCTCGGATCAGCTGCGCCAGGCGCGCCAGGCCCGTGCCTCGTCCCACGGGGTCTCCTCGCAGGGCGTCTGGGCGTGGAAGTCGCGGAAGGCGGCGACGAAGGCCTCGGGGTCCTCGTCGAACCAGGCCTCCGCGGAGGGATCGCCTCGGAGGAGGCGGGAGAAGCGCAGCTTGACGATGAGCCGGTGGGCGACCTGGTCGCCGGCGTCGGCGGAGGGGGTGCGGGTGAGCGCGGCCATGGCCCGGTTCAGCGCGCGCTCGGCGGGGGTGAGGTCAGAC
>CALATR010000408.1 GCA_937891875.1 uncultured Pseudomonadota bacterium
AGCCCTCTCACGAGGGGGCGGGGGGCAGGTCATCAAGGTCATCTCTACCGAGACGATCACGGCCGGCAGCCGTTCTCCGGCCGATGACCCACCCAGCACGACCAGGTCATCGAGGTCATCAAGGTCCGCCGGCGCAGCCTCGGACCACCGCCGTCTCACAGCCAGCCCACACCCGGACTCCGCGCTCGCGCCCCCTGGTGAGACCCCGGTGACGCGAGTGCTCCGCTGCAGGCCCGTCCAGCCCACAGCCAGCCAACCGGTGCGGCAAGGCCCCACGAGTACCTGACCGACGTGAACACCGGGATGGACCCGGTGAACGCGGAGGAGGTCTCGCATGAAGCGAGCCGCTGCCCTGGCCCCACGCCCCCCGTCCGAGGACCTCCTCGGCGAGGTGGCGCAGGCCTTCCAGCCCTACAGCCCGGACCCGCTCACCCGCGACGACGCGCGGGAGATCGTCGACACGCTCACGCGGTCGATGGCGGTCCTCGAGCGGTGGGCCTGGGAGGACGCCGCGAAGGGCAAGGGACCGTTCGCCCACCTCCTCGCCCCAGACGCCGACGAGGAGAAGTCGCCATGAATCCGGTACGCGCCCTGACCCTGTCCTTCGAGGGCCAGCCCCTCACCACCGTCACCTGGAACGGCCAGCCCGCGTGGGTGGCCCGCGAGATCGGCCGGCGCCTTGGCTACGTCCAGCGCGGCAAGCGCCTGGTGACCCGCATCACCCACGAGTGGTCGAGCGAGTTCATCGCGGGCACCGACTTCGTCATCCTCGCGGGCGCCGACCTCGCGGAGATCAAGGCGGTGCTCGGACCGAGCGCGCGCGGCGTTCCCCCCCGAGCCTCGTCGCTGATGCTCCTGCTCGAGCCGGGCCTGCACCTGGTCCTCACCAAGACCGACAAGCCCCTGGGCCAGCGACTGCGCCGCTTCCTCGCCGACGACGTGCTGCCGCAGATCGTCCGTCGTGGCAGCTACCAGCCGGACGAGACCTCGCTGGTTCACCTCGCGAGCATCAGCCCGAACCTGACGGAGCGGCGCGAGGCCCGGCTGCTCTACCAGGCCACGGTGCGAGACCGCTGGGTCGACTTCTGCGACCGGCGACTTCAGGTGAAGACCCTGCACCGGACCATCGACCGGCTCCTGCGCCTGGGGCTGCTCGACACCCGGACGCTGGCCTCGCTGGAGCTGCTCGCGACCGAGATCGCGCTGGGTACCGAGCTCGACGAGCTGCGTCCCGTGCTCGCTCCCTCCCGCGAGGAGCGGGCAGCCTGATGACGCGCTCGCGACCGACGCCAACCCGTGCATGGCTGACGAGCCCGGCGGCCGAGAACCTGCGGTCGTGGCTCGGCTGGATCACGGAGCGACACGCCGCGCTCGGCGGTCGCACCGAGATCCGTATCATCGGCCACGGCGAGCGCCGCGGTGTGTGGTCCGCCTTCATCGGCCCGTCGGATGTGCATGCCCTGGCCGAGGACCTGGCGCCCGTGTCCCCCGAGCCTCGGGATCGCATCCCCAGCGGTGACCACCCGCGGTCCGGTGAAGCCAACATCTACTTCGGCCTCAACCCCGTCCGCCCCGACCTCGCGGACCACCGTGGTCTGCGGCGCGTCAAGCGAACCACCCGCGACACCGACGTCATGGCGTACACCATGCTCGCCATCGACGTGGACCCCGAGCGCCGCCCGCGGTCCCGGTCCGCATCGGACGCCGAGAAGGCGGCGGCCAGAGAGGTCGCCGACGCCATCGCCGCCTGGCTCCGCTCGATCGGCGTCGAGCCCCTGATGGCGGACAGCGGCAACGGCTTCCACCTGCTGGTGCCTCTGGTGCCGTCGACGGACGACGAACTCCCGCTCGCCGCCCGCGATGCTCACCGGCTGCTCAAGGCGCTCGACGAGCGGTTCTCCACCGCCGGCGCCAAGGTCGACACGACCACGGCCAACCCCTCCCGGATCCTCAAGCTCTACGGCACCCTGGCGGTGAAGGGCGAGTCCTCCGTCGAGCACCCGCACCGGGTGTCCTCCATCGATCTCGAGTCGATCCCGGAGGATGTCGATCTCTTCGCTCGCCTGGCCGCCGACGGCCTCGCGTTTCCCGACCGCCCCGACGACGCGGCGCCGGCCTCGACGCCCCCGGATGCCTGGTCGGCCTGGCGCTCGAGGGCCGTCGACGCCCTCCCCCTGGACCGCGTCTACGGGGACCTCCTCACCGGCCGCCGGTCGGGTGAGAGCTGGCTCGAGTGTCGGGATCCTTCCTCGCCCTCGGGCGACCAGCGTCCCTCGGCAG
>CALATR010000409.1 GCA_937891875.1 uncultured Pseudomonadota bacterium
CGGTGGCTTTCAACACGGAGGAGCTGAGCTCCGGAGGTCTGACGGAGGGATGCGTGGCGGGGCGCGAAGACGGGACGGTGAGCCAGTTGGCCTGTGGAGCCCGTTCCTCCCGGAGATCCTTCCTCTTCTTGCTCACCAGAGACGACGAGTGTGCCGCCCGCATCTTCATCCCATTCAAACCCCTTTTCCCGGCCGTCAGCCTCGACACGACCGGATACTCCCCCCTCCTTCAGAACTCCGGTTCTCCGCTTCTCCGTGGTGAGAGTCCATGCTTGAACCGCAGACTCTCTGCGCCTCAGTCTCAGGATCCCCCGATGCTCCCCCTCCTCCTCGCCCTCCTCTCCCTCGCCGCCGATCCCGCCCCCGCTCCCGAGCCTCCCAAGGCCGAGTCCCTCTCGGTCGAGGAAGCCACGGTGCGCTGCGAGAGCGGCGAGAGTGAGGTCTGCAGTCAGGTCGGCGGGTGGCTGGTCGATCACAACCAGCCGGGGCGGGGGGCGCGGCTGCTGCAGCTGGGCTGTGACCAGGGCCATGCGCTGGCGTGTCGGAACCTCGCGGCCACGCTGTTCGTGGACACGCAAGAGGGGGGGCCGGACAACGTGCGGGCGGTGGCGCTGCACGAGAAGGCCTGCGGGCTGGGTGAGGAGCACGGCTGCGCGGATGCAGGCTGGGCGCTGATGTTCGGGCGCGGCGGGGTGGAGCCCGACCCGGAGAAGGGGCGGATGTACCTCGACAAAGCCTGCAGTCTCGGGCTGATCCAGAGCTGCGTCGAGCTGGGCGGTGCGCTCGCGACGGGCATGGCGGGCACGCCCGACTACACCGCTGCCCAGGAGGCGATCGGCCGAGCCGGCAAGCTGGCCGGCCCCGACCAGGTCCCGAAGTTGATGCGGCTCACCGGCTCCATCGCGGTGCTGGAGCAGGCCACCCCGGCGTGTACAGCGGGGGACGGGGACGCGTGCTTTCAGCGCGGGCTGCAGCTGATGAAGCTGGGCGCCCCGAACCGCGCGGTCGACGCCCTCGGTGAGGCCTGCGCCAACGACAGCGTGTGCGGCTGCACGGTTGGCGGGGACTGGGCGCTGCAGCGCGGAGCACCGGAGGAGGGTCGGGCGCGCCTGGTGCGCGGCTGCGATCTCGGCGCCAAGCAGCCCTGCGAGCAGCTGGCGAGCGTGCTGGAAGAGGGCGTCGGCGGCGAGGTCGACGCGAAGGGCGCCAAGAAGGCCCGCAAGCGCGCGGTGAAGATGGAGCGCAAGGGGCGGGTCTGCACCTTCTGAGCGCTCACTCGGGCGGGGCCATCGGGTGGGTCGGGCCGGTCTCGGGCAGGTAGTAGATGGCGTCAAACGCCTTGTCTGCGCGGATGCGCGTGTAGTCGGCGCCGGTCAGGAACACGCCCACCTGGGGGATCGACCACCGGCCTCGGGGCACGGCGTACAGCCCCGCCGGCTGGCCCGCGAAGGCGTCGACCAGGGAGCGTCCGGGGGCGTCGGGGATGGGCACGGTCACGAGGCGGCCGTCGGTGGTCATCACGGTGGCCTCACCCTCGCCGACGACGACGCCCACCACGCAGTAGTCGTCGCCGTAGGTCCGGTCCAGGTGGCCACCCAGGCGCCCCCGCTTCCTGCCGACGTGGCCGTTGTGCGCCCACACGACCGCGCGCCGCTCCGGATCGGCGTCGACGAAGGCGCTGACCGCCTGGGCCATGAAGGCGTCCCGTCGCCGGCCGTAGCCCCGGTCCGTCGGCATGCCCAGCGTCCGGTTCGCCTGCAGCGCCCAGGTGAGCGCCGCCAGGTCCCCCGGGTCCGTGGTCTGCGTCAGGCGCTGCTCGGTCGCGCCCGGCGTCTGCACGTCGATGCCGCGCAGGTCGATGACGTCGAGCTCGTCGAGGGCATCGACCAGCTCCTCGCTGCGCCAGGTCCAGTAGCCGAGCGCCCAGGCTGCCTCCCGAGATCGACCCGTTCGACGGGCTTCTTCAGCGATCTGTCCCTCTGCGACCCCGGCCTCCAGCAGCAGGTGCACCGGCGAGCGCGCGGCGATCACCCGGGTCAGCGCGCTGCGGGCCGCCACCTCGGCCGCGCCGCCGTGGGTCATCTCGCCGATGCCGATGATGCGGCAGTGGTCGAGCTCGGATGGGTCCATCGCCTCGGCGGCGAACGCGGGCTGGAGCGCCAGCCAGGCCAGGAGCATGCTTCCCCCCTCGAACATGAGACCACGGCGGGCCCCGGCGGTTCACCCCCGGGCGTCGTGCCCGCGCGACTTGTAGACCTGACCCGACTGCACGTAGTGCTCCGTTGCGTGGCGCAGCTTCTCCACGTCGTCGTCGGTCAGCTGGCGCACCACCCGGGCCGGGCTGCCGAGGATGAGGCTGCGCGGCGGGAAGACCTTGCCTTCCGTGAGCAGGGCGCCCGCGCCGATGAGGCAGTCCTCACCGACGTCGACGTTGTTCATCACGATGGCGCCCATGCCCACCAGGCTGCCCCGACCGATCCGGCAGCCGTGGATGATGCACTTGTGGCCGACGCTGACCCCCTCCTCGAGCACGACCGGGCAGCCGTCATCGACGTGGATGACCGTTCCATCCTGCACGTTGACGCGATCACCCACCTCGATGCGGGCCATGTCCGCGCGGATGATGACCCCGAACCAGACGCTCGCGAACGCGCCGATGTGGGCCTCGCCCAGCACCACCGCCCCCCGGGCCACGAAGGCGTCCTCGTGGATGTGGGTGCGGTCGGCGTCGAGACGGGCGGGATCCATGGTCATGCGTCCTCCGGCCGCTAGGATAGCCAGCCCGACCCAGCCGGTCGCGAGCATCCCGCGACCTCGGAGGCGCCGTGAGTCAGCCCGACCCCGAGAGCCCGAACAAGCGCGACCGCCTGGTGGTGGTCATGGTCGGACTGCCCGCGCGGGGCAAGACCTACACCGCCCGCAAGCTGGAGCGCTACCTGCGCTGGCAGGGCCGCGCCGCCCGGGTCTTCAACGTCGGCAACTACCGGCGGGAGCGCCTGGGTGCCCACCAGC
>CALATR010000410.1 GCA_937891875.1 uncultured Pseudomonadota bacterium
AGCTCGCGGCCCTCGGGGGTGTGGTCGGCCGGGTAGAGCACCTTGGAGATGGCCTCGACCAGGGTACGCTCCTCGACCGCGCGGCGGTAGTCGCCGGCGTTGAACACGGACAGGTCGAAGCCCTCGGTGGGCTCGGCGCTCCACAGGCGCAGGGTGTTGACGTGGGGGGTGCCGTAGCCGGCGATGGGCATGTCGTAGGGCACGCCCCACACGGTGCGGGCGTCGACCCACTCGGGGCGGTAGCGCCCGCTGGCGTCGACGTGGCCCTCGACGTGGCCGTAGAAGCGCACGGCGACGCGCTCGTCCGGGCGGGGGACCTCCCAGACATTGCCGTAGCGGAGCCAGTCGTCGCCCAGCTCCACCTGCTTGCCGTCCTCGATGCGCTGCTCGAAGATGCCGAACTGGTAGCGGATCCCCTGGCCGAAGCCGGGCAGGCCGAGGGTGGCCATGGACTCCAGGAAGCACGCGGCCAGTCGACCGAGACCGCCGTTTCCAAGGCCGGGATCGCGCTCCTGCTCCAGCACGTCGGCGAGCTGCAGCCCCCGGGCGGCGAACGCCTCGACCGCGGCATCGTACAGGTCGAGCGCGAGCAGGTTCTGGGTCAGGGCGCGCCCGAGCAGGAACTCGGCGGACAGGTAGTGCACCTGCTTGGCGGCGGTCTGCTCGTAGGCCTGCTGGGTGTGGTGCCAGCGGTCCACCAGGCGATCGCGGACCGCGTGGGCGAGCGACTGGTAGAAGTGCCGGAGCTCCGCCCGCTCTGGCGTGATGACGCAGGTGTTGTGCAGGTGGCCGCGCACGCGGCGGTCGAGGGCGGTGGCGAGGGGGGTCATGGGGTCCTCGGGCTGGGTCGCAGAGCCTAACGCCCACCGGGAGGACGCCAGCCTCAAGTGTCGCCCCGCGTCGTGCCGATCCCGGGGTCACCCCCCGAACCCCCTCCGGAAGCAGCGCCATGCGAGTCGGCTCGCAGCCGTTCATCACCCTCGCGCACGCCAGGCCCGACGAGGTCTTTGGCCGCGTGACGACCGCCCCCGCGAGGACCCTGCCCCAGGCACGGTCGGCCTCGCCGGCGGAGGTATTCGGCACGGTGGAGACCCGGCCGGCGAGGGCGCTGCCGGCCATCCGGACCGCGACGCCCGAAGAGGTGTTCGGGAGCGTCGACACGTCCCCGGTGCAGGTCCCCAGGCTGCCGCCCGCGAGTCCGGGAGAGGTGTTCGGGGCGGTCGACACCAGTCCGATCGCCCCGATGTGGGTGCTCGACCCCATCTCCGCGACCGAGGTGTTCGGCGCCCTGCGCACGGATCCCGCACCGCAGGTCTATCCGGAGGGATTCGCGGAGCCTCCGCCTGCTCCCTCGCCTTTCCCGGAGCCCCTCGGGCCGGTCACCTACGACGCGAGCGCCCGGCTGAAGCCGCTGGGGTAGGGGAGGGCCGAGGAGGTCCCCGATGACGGTCCAGTCGAGGCTGCAGGCCCTGCTCGAGCGGCACGGAGCCATCGCCGGCACCGCCCACGAGCTGCGCGGCGATCTGCTGCATCTGGTCGCCCAGGTGAACATCCCGCCCGTCGTGCAGGAGCGCTCGCGGACGATCCCGTGTGGCAAGGGCATGGCGGGGTTGGCCTGGGAGCGCGCGGCGCCGGTGCAGACCTGCAACCTCAAGACCGACCAGACGGGCGACGTGCAGCCCGGAGCCAAGGCGGTGGACGCGGCGGCGGCGGTGGCGATCCCGGTGGGCGAGCCCTTCTGTGGGGTGATCGGGCTGGCCTTCGCCCACACTGGTGAGCTCCCCGCGGAGGCGGTCGCGCAGATGCAGGCCGAGGCTGGCGCTGTCCTCGACTGAGGCGGGCTCGGGGCGGGGACGCTGGGTCGTCGTCGGTATCGTCGTCGCGCTGGTCGCGGTCTTCTCGATCGCCTTCGTGCTCGCCGAGCAGGCCGGACTCGAGGACGCCGAGACCTGGCGTTCGTGGCTGGATGCGCCGGGAGGGCAGCTGGGCGTGGGCGCGGTCGTCGTCGGTGCGCTGGTCGTCGATCTCGTGCTGCCCGTGCCTTCGAGCATCGTCATGACCCTGTCCGGTGGCCTGCTCGGCCTCGTGCCCGGCGCGCTGGCCAACATCGTCGGCAGCATGGGAGCCTCCTGGCTCGGCTTCGGGCTCGCCCGGCTCCTCGGTCGAGGGGCGTTCGTGCGCTGGGTCGGTGCGGACCACGAGGCGGTCGAGCGCTGGTTCTCCCGCTACGGCCCGTGGGCGCTGGTGCTGTCCCGGGCGGTGCCGATGCTCACCGAGGTCGTCTCCTGCCTCGCCGGACTTCACCGCATGAGCTGGATCCGTTTCACCTGGCTCTCTCTCGCCGGCACCGTGCCTGTCAGCATCGTCTACGCGTGGGCCGGGGCGAGCGGAGCCACGTCGCTGTGGATCCCGGTCGTGGTCGCCTTCGCCTTGCCCGCCGCGGGATATGGGGTCGCGGTCTGGGTCCGGTCCCGCTCCTGAGCGCTGGGCGGACCCCTCGTTCGAAGCGTCGAGAAGTGCGGGGACAACCTGCAGACCGACGCCCCGGAGGTACTACATGCGTCAGGCGCTGCTCCTGCTCCCCGTCCTGCTCACCGGCTGCTGGCCCTACATCTCGCAGCCCTACGACACGGACGCCGACACGGACACGGACACGGACACGGACACCGATACGGACACGGACACCGATACGGACACCGACACCGATACGGACACGGACACCGACACGGACACGGATACCGACACGGACACGGACACGGACACCCAGCCGCCCGACACCGAGGTCCGCCTCACCGGCTTCGTTCAGCACGTCGAGTACCTGGGCGACTACTGGTCCAGCACCACCCCGCGCGGCGAGGTGTTCCTGGGCTGGACCAGCAGCGATGCCGGCGCGGTCGATCTCGGTCAGCTGATGTACGCCACGGCCGGGTCCTGTACCCTCGATAGTGGCCTGAACATCTGGTACGGCGGCATCGACAACGCCGCGCTGTCCGGCTCGGCCAGCCTGCGCGGCAGCGGCTCGTTCTCCGTGCCCCTCGACTCCAGCTTCGGCCTGTGGGTCAACCAGGAGGTCGCCGGCAGCCAGCTCCCCCCTGGCACGCGGGTGGACCTGCTGTCCGGGCGCGCCGACGGCACCTCCCTCAGTGGGAACGGCATGGCGAACATCCCGTCGCGGACGAGCTTCTCCGGGGTCGACATGGACACGGCGTCCATCCCGCTGGTGCCCCGCGGCAACATGACCTTCACCTGGGGCTCGCTGCCCTCGAGCGTCGAGCTGGTGGCGGTGCGGGTCACGCTGTGGGACTCCGAGCAGACCGTGCTGGAGCAGCTCACCTGCACCGCGGTCCCGTCGGCGCGCAGCCTCACCGTGCGCGCGTCCGGCTTCACCCAGCTCTCCGCGGCACCGTGGGCCGGCGTGCAGCTGTCGACGATCACCCAGAGTGGAGCGCGGATCTCGACCAACTACGACTCCGAGGTCCTGGGGGTCTACACCCAGTTCGGCGTGGTCGGCTTCGAGTAGGACGGCCTTCACGGGGTCGATACAAGCCGCTACGGGCCTCTGCCCCGGGCCTGCATAGATGCAGGGCGTCCCGCCACGGAGGTCTCCCATGCGCTCGTCTGCGCTCATCCTGCTGCCCGTGCTGCTCGCCGGCTGCTGGCCCTACATCTCCCAGCCCTACGATCTCGATCCGGACTCGGACACCGATCGCGACACGGACACGGATACCGACTCCGACACCGACTCGGACACCGACACGGACACGGACACGGACACGGACACGGACACCGACACCGACACCGACACCGACACCGACACCGACAC
>CALATR010000411.1 GCA_937891875.1 uncultured Pseudomonadota bacterium
GAGAACGTCACCCATGCGATTCCTCTGGGGCGGCGGGCTCGCCTGGGGGCGACCTCGTCGGTCGTTCCGGGGAGGCTCCCGCGGCTACACCCATCTTTCGGAGGGCACACAGACGCCTTGAGACGGAATCCTCGCGGGACCCCACAGCCACGGCACCGACGCGATCAGTGGTCGAAACAGGTACCTGGATTGTAGCCCTTCTTCCTACCTCGGCTCGTCAGGAGGCGCGCCGCAGCCACCGCTGGGTGCCGACCTCGTCGAACATCCGCTGCTCGGAGAGGCGGGCCTCGGTGCGCTGCTCCTCCTCGACGGCCTCGGCGAGCAGCTCGACCGTGCGCGCCTGCTGGGCCCGATGCACCATCTCGCCATGGGCGGTCTGCACGGTGTCCACGGCCTCGTCGAGCGCCCGGACCGCGGTGCGGCGCTGCAGCTCGCCGTCGAGGCTGAAGCGGTGGTGGCACAGCATCAGCGCGACGTCGCTGCCCGCCATCCGGTGGGACCGGTCGAGCGCGCTCTGCAGCTGGACCACCTCGGCCTCGCAGGTCTGCTTGTGCGCATGCGCGTCGGCGAGCGCGACCTGGGCGGTGCGCTCCTCCAGCTTCCGGAGGCGATGCAGGCGGCGGAAGATCGTGGCCATGGGGGGTCCTCACTGCGGTCCACCCCGGGTCTCGGATCACATCGACGATCGTGTGAGCCCCGCATTTCCGGCCTCCCTCCGTCTGCAATCCATCCCTTGACCTTGTCTTGACAGCTCTCGCATGAGACCATGGAGGTGAGACCCTTGGAGGCATCATGCGCTGTATACCTGTACTACTGCTCGTCGCATGCACCTCGGGGGCGGAGCCCGAGCCCCTCCGACCGCTCCCCGCCGACGAGCAACCGGTGGGCGAGGCCCAGCCCATGGACGCCGCGACCCTGCGCGCCCGCGCCCTCGAGGCCTACCAACAGGGCGACATGGAGCGCTTCGTCTCCCTGCAGGAGCAGGCCCTGCAAGCGGATCCCGGGAGCACGATCACCAGGTACAACCTGGCTTGTGGCTATGCGCGCACCGGCCGACGCGATCGCGCCCTCGCCGAGCTGCGCACCCTGCTCGAGGCCGGCGTCGACTACGGCGCCGCGCTCGACAGCGACTTCGCCAGCCTGACCGCGGATCCCGAGTTCCAGCAGATCGTGCTGGAGCTCGCCAACCTGCACCCGGTCGTGCACCACGCCCAGAAGGTGGCCCGGATCAGCGACCGGATGGATCTCGCGCCCGAGGGCATCGCCGTCGACCCGTCCAGCGGCCGCACCTACGTCAGCAGCATGCGGACCGGCACCATCTGGGCCAGTGACGACCCGACCACCACCGACGCCCGACCGCTCGCCACCCTCACGGTCGACGGCGTGCCCGTCTCGGCCTTCGGCATGGAGCTGGACCGCCAGCGCGGCGTGCTGTGGGCGGTCGCCTCGGCGTTCTCCCTGCACCAGAGCTACCAGCCGTCGCACCAGGGGCGCACCGCGGTCATCGGCCTCGACCCGGCGACCGGCCAGGTCATCAAGACCCACCAGCCCATCGAGGGGCCGCCCGCCGGCTTCAACGACGTCGCCATCGGCGCCGACGGCGCGCTCTACCTGACCGGCGGCGACCTCTTCGTCGTCGCTCCCGGAGAGAGCCTCGCCGTGCCCCTGGGGCTGAACCCGCCCCTGCAGTCCTCGAATGGCATCACCACCAGCGACGATCCGAGCGTGATCTACGTCGCCGCCAACCGCAGCGGCATCGCCCGGGTCGATCTGGACGACAAGACCTGGGCCTGGGTGGAGGCGCCGGCGGGGCTCGATCTGCGCAACGTGGACGGGCTCGACTTCCACGAGGGCAGCCTGCTCGCCGTGCAGCTGGGCATGTCCCGCTGGCGCGCCATGCGCCTCGACCTCGACGACAGCGGCGGGTCCATCGCCGGGCACGAGATCCTGGAGCAGGGCCACCCGGAGATCGCCTTCGCCACCACCGCCACGGTCGTCGGTGACCGGCTGCAGTTTGTCGCGCGCGCCCCCCTCGAGAGCGGCACCGACCGGGCGTCCGCGGGGCCGGCTGACGGCGCGACCGAGATCTGGTCGGTACCGCTCGACCCCGAATAAGGCGGGTCAAACCTCGATCAGACTCGGGCCCGGCTCCGCACCCAGCGGGTCTGCTGCGGCGCCCACAGGGACTGCCGGGCGGCCTCGATGATGGCCTCGGCGGTGACGTCCATCGGCAGGTCGGAGAGGTCGACCACGGAGGTGTCGACCCGGACGCGCAGGGGTCCGCGCCGTCCGGCGACCGCAACCCGGGACAGCCCCGAGCGGGCGCGCTCCAGCTGCACGCGCGCGTCTTTCGCCGAGCCGGGCAGGGCGATGACGAAGGTGCCGGGACCACAGCGGGCGATGAGCTCGGAGTCGGCGAACGCTCGGTCGAGCACGCCGGCGACCCGACCCAGCAGCTCGTCGGTCGTGCGCAGGCCTTCTTCGGCGAACATGCCGCCCAGGTCCTGCACGTCCACGCAGGCGAGCGCGCCCACCCGCGACGACGGGTCGGACAGCTCGCCGTTGAGCCGGGCGACGAAGACCTGCAGGGTGGAGAGGTCGGTGATCGGGTCGACGCGGACCCGCTCGGTCATCGCGACCTGCAGGCGGGTCGCCCGGGCACGCAGGGCGGTGATCGCCGACTCCTGCAGGGCGGCCAGCACCGCGAGATCGATCGCGTCGACCGCATCGGCGGACGTGCGGCGCAGCAGCAGCTCCCGGGATCGCCAGGGCGTGGCCGGCAGCGCGAGCGCCTGACCGAGGGGAACGACCTGGGCGATCACCTCGTCGATGAGCGCCCGGGCGCCCGCGTCGGGCACACCCCAGGCCGCCCCCACCCGCACGATCCAGGCCTGCAGGGCGATCCCGCTGTCCGCAGCGCCCAGAGCGGCGATCAGCTCCCGGCCGAGGTCGCGCGCCAGCACCACCCGCTGCCAGCCCGCGTCGACATCCTCGGGCCCACCCGCGGCCACCGCCAGGGCGAGGTCCTCGGGCACGTGCATCTCCAGCAGCATCCGGGCGATCTCGTGACGCGGATCAGGCCCGAAGAGTGCCTCCATCGCCTCCTTTCGCACGACACCCGACGCGCGGCGCACGTCGCGCCACCAGGTGAGCCAGGCCTCCTCGTCGTCCTGCAGGAGCACCGCGGGTCCCGACGCGGCGAGGGTGCCGACGGCAAAGGCGAGGTCGGGGTGCACCGAGTGGTCCACCTCGGCGAGCAGGCGAGCGGCGAGTCCAGCGCCGAGGGCGTCGGCACGGAGCAGACCACCGACCGGCTCCGGGAGCTTGCGGCAGTCGGCGAGCACGGTGTCGAGCAGGGCGACCAGAGCCGCCGTCTGTCCCCCGGCCACGGCGAGCGCGCGATCCGGACCGCCGATCTGCCCCTCGAAGCGGGTGTAGAAGAGCTGCACGAAGGCGTGCAGACGCTGGGCGAGCGACTCGCGCTCGGCGACGAGGACAGACACGGCGCGCGCGTCGACGGCGCGGCCGGTGCAGGCGGGCAGGACTCGGCGGAGGCTCGGTTCCATGGCCGCCCGATTCGGTCAGGGTGCCGTGGACTTGAGCCGGATCGGTTATCCTCGGCCGACGCGGACTCCTCACCCGTGGAAGGTCACCATGTCGACGATGAAGAAGATGCGCCCCAGCAGCGGCGCAGGCACCGATGCACCCGCACCCGAGACCCTGACCTCGGGCCTGGAGAAGCCCCAGTCGGGCCCGGGCAACGCCGCCATCCAGGACGAGCTGCAGGCCCAGGTCGGCGACGACCAGGAGAACGTCGGCGGCATCTGGGACACGATCTCCTCGTGGTTCTCCAGCCTCTTCGCCGACGAGACCGAGAAGCAGGTCGTCGTCGAGGACGAGGTCGACAAGGTGATCGAGGAGGAGAAGACGGTCGAGGAGGTCGCCCACGACGTGCAGGAGGCGGACGAGGAGAAGGACGAGACCCTCGCCAGCCGCCCGGCCAACGTGAAGGCCGGAGCCGTCGGCGCGCTCATCGGCTCCTCGGAGCAGATCGACGTGCACAGCGAGGCCAGCGTCGACAGCTCGGTCGCGCACACCGTCGCCAACGGCAAGCCCGTGGATGTGCTCGAGGTCGACGGCGCCATGATCAAGGTGCGCTTCCGCATGGGCGATGACGTCGTCGAGGGCTGGGTCACCGCGACCCTGTTCTCCGACCAGCCCAGCCTGGGTCGGGACCCGCAGAAGCCCGAGATGATGGACGACTACAACTGGGAGCTCGCCGACCCGAACCAGGTCACCGGCGAGGACATGACCGGCACCGACGTCAGCCAGGGCGCCCTGGCCGACTGCTTCTTCATCGCCGGCATGCGCGCGACCGTCACCGCCAACGCCGACTTCTTCAAGGACGCCATCACCTACGACGCGTCGACCGGGATGTACACGGTCCGCTTCTACGAGCAGGCCGACTACGACTGGGAGAACGACACCTACAACTACAACGAGGTGCTGATCGAGGTCGACGGCTACCTGCCCACCAACGGCAGCGGGGACGAGGCGTACGCCGAGTCCGCCAGCGACGCGACCAAGTGGGGCGGCATCTACGAGAAGGCCTACGCCAAGTGGAAGGGCGGCTACCAGGTGCTCGACCAGGGCGGCAACTCCGGCGCCGCGATGGAGGCCCTGACCGGCGTGAAGTCCGAGTACCAGAGCCTCTCCTCGATGAAGGAGGAGGAGGTCATCCCCTGGTTCCAGAACGCCCAGGACAAGGGCCACGCCGTGATCACCGGCTCGAAGGAGTCGATGCAGAGCGAGACCCAGACGCCGTTCTCGGGCACGGACAGCGGACCGTACAAGGGCACCTTGAACGTCGACAACACCCGCCAGCGCATCAAGCCCGGCACGGTGCGGATCAGCGACAAGGAAGGCCACGTCGGCAGCATCCACGACACCGGGACCAACGGCGCCAAGGAGGCCGAGCTGGCCGGTGCGGACGTCGAGGACGGCAAGATCGTCTACGCGGACCGGAGCCTGGAGGTGAACTTCAACGAGGGCAAGCAGCCGGCAGCGGCGACGGACCTCGAGGCGAGCTTCAACTACCGGGGCCTCATCTTCGAGTCCGGCAAGGTCTTCGCCTGGCACGCCTATGTCTTCGATCACGTCGCCAACGGCAAGATCGTGCTGAAGAACCCCTGGGGCAGCTGGGATCCGGAGCCGCTCGCTCCGGCGGACTACCTGACCTACTTCTCGTCGCTCTCGACGAACCAGGTACCCCAGCTCGAGGAGACCAAGAGTTGATGACCCGCGTCGCCCCCGGTCTGACGTCCCTGCTCCTGGGGGCCTCGCTCCTGGGCCTCCTGACCGCCTGCTCGAAGAGCCCGCCCGCACCGGAGTCGACGCCTGAGGCCCAGGCGCCCGAGGCGGTGCACGCGACGTCCGCCCCCCACGACGGGGCGGCGTCCAACCCGAACCTCAAGAAGCCCTCGGAGAAGCTCGTGAACTGCACGGCCAAGATCGCGCCCGGCGAGGACCCCACGCCGCACTTCCGGCCCGGCGCGACCGTGTGCTTCGCCGCGGGCACCCACCAGGTCAACCTGCGGGTCGAGGTCCCGATGACCCTGGTCGGCGAGCCCGGCGCCATCCTCGACGGCGGCGGCAAGGGACCGGTGATCCACATCGCGAAGGACCGGATCATCGTCACGGTCGAGGACCTTCGGCTGACCAATGGCTACGCCGAGTTCGGCAGCGGCATGCTGGTTGATGGCTACGCGCGCCTCACCCTCAACAGCGTCGCGTTCGAGGGCAACACCGCGGGTCAGGGCGGCGGCACCGGCCTGGGTGCCCGGGTGGGCGAGCTGAACCTCACCGGCTGCAGCTTCGGCGCGGAGGACGACCTCGTGCTCACCAACATCGCCAAGGCCCAGGTCAGCGAGACCACCGCTCACGATGTCACCGTGCTGGACGGGGCCAAGATGGTCTGGAACGGCGGCTCGTTCGACCAGCTGGTCATCCGGGGCACGACGACCCGGGCACCGGAGGTCAAGCTGGTCGGCGCCGCCGGCGAGGTCCACAACGACACGAACCTCCCGGGCACCCTCACGCAGGAGTAGGCCGTGGGCCACACGATCCGGAGGCTCGCTGCGGCGGGCGTGACCGCGCTCGCCCTGGGCGCGGGCTGCGGCGATCCCGCGGTGAAGCAGGGCGCGCTCCAGGCCGGCGTCGCCGAGGCGCCGCTCGACATCCCGGTGGGCACGCCGCTCGCTGGCTACACCTTCCGCATGCTCGGGATCAGCCGACCCGATCGACGCGATTCCCCCTTTGCCCCTGTGTTCCCGCCATCCGCGGGCGTGCACACCCCGCCGTCGGCCAAGGTCATCTGGCTGCACAACGACGACCACCACCTGGTGCTGGTCAAGATCGACGTCTGCTACATCGCCGACCACGTGGTCGAAGACGTCGAGGACGCCCTGTCCGAGCAGCTGGACCAGGACCTGCACGGCCAGGTCATGATCGCCGCCAGCCACACCCACCAGGGCTACGGCGCCTGGGACGCGCACCTGACCTACTTCCTGGGCGGCGATCAGCACCACCCCGAGGTCGACGCCCGGCTGGTCCACACGATCACCGAGACCGCGGTCGCGGCGTGGGAGTCCCGGGAGCCCGCGGCCATCGGCATGGGCTGGGCCGTGGACTGGGACCCCGACGATCGCGTCTACCGGGACCGCCGCGGGGAGAACAACGACCTGGCCATGTGGGGCACCCCCGGCGAGCTGACCGGCAAGGACCCCCACCTGCACGTCGCCCGCATCGACCGGGCGGACGGCACGCCCCTGGCCATGACCGTGACCTTCGGCATCCACGGGATCGCGGTCGGCGAGGACAGCCCGATGGCGTCGACCGAGGCGTCCGGCCAGATCGAGCAAGCGCTGGAAGAGCAGTTCGAACGCCCGGTGCTGGTCATGCACCTGCAGGGATCCGGCGGGGATGCGTCGCCGGCCGGCCGCGGCGCCCGCTTCGAGAAGCTCGAGGACGCCGGACGCAGCGCGGTCGGGCCGATCATGGCGCTGTACGACAGCATCGAGACCGCCCAGGCGGACCTCGCCATCGAGACCAGCGCCGCCCGGGAGCCCCAGTCCCTGGACGCCATCCGGGTCAGCCGCGACGGCGCGGTCGACTTCCGCTACGACCCCACCAAGCGGCCCGACGGCGTCGTCTACAACGAGGACGGCAGCATCCGCTCCCCCTTGGAGGAGTACAACCCGGTCAACGGCTCGGCCTTCTGCGGCTCCGAGTCGCCCCAGCTGCCCGGCCGGGTGGTCTCGGTCGACACATTCCCCTACACCTCCTGCGTCGTCGTCGACGACATGCTCGGCCTCATCGACGGCACGTTCCCCGCCGCCACCGGCCACGCGGTCGCGCCGATCCCGGCCAGCACCACCGCCCGCACCGCCGCCGTGCGCCTGGGTCCGCTCCCCGTGCGCGACGTCGACGGCACAGTCCACAACGAGACCATCTCGGCTGCCTTCTTCCCCGGCGAGCCCACCGCGATCTACGGCGAGCAGTTCCGCCGCCGCGCCGCCCAGACCTGGGGCGACCGCCGCGCGTGGATGGTCGGCTACGCCCAGGACCACGAAGGCTACCTGCTCGTGCCCGAGGACTGGCTCGTCGGCGGCTACGAGCCCAACATCAACCTGTGGGGGCCGCTCCAGGGCGAGTACCTGATGGAGCGCGTGCTCGACCGCGGCGTGCTCGAGCTCGGCGACGGGGCGCACCAGCCCTGGGAGCCCGAGACCCCCGCCCCCATCGCGATCGATCGCCGACGGGCGGTCGATGGGGTGCCCGAGCGCACGCCCAGCGCAGGCACGCGGATCACCGAAGTGCCCGAAGAACCTCCCCTGTGGACGCCCGACGACGTGCCGGTGGCGCTGGAGACCCCGTCCCGAGTGCCGCGGGTGCAGGGCCTGGTCCAGCTGGCCTGGCAGGGCGGGGATCCGCGGGTGGACCGGCCGGTCGTCACGCTGGAGCACCAGGTGGACGGGGAGTGGACCGCGGTGCTGACCCGCTCCGGTCGCCCGCTGACCGACCGCCACGCGGACATCCTGCTCGCCTGGACACCCGATCCGCTGAAGACCGAGGACGCCCCCGACGGCGACCGCAACCACCGCTGGTGGGCCGAGTGGCAGGCCGTCTCCCACTGGCACGACCCCGCCGGCCTGCCCGAGGGCAACTACCGCCTGGTCGCTCGCGGCCAGCACTTCACCGGCGACGAGACCGCCTGGCCCTGGTCGACCACGCCCTACGAGGTCACGGGTGACGCCTTCGTCGTCGAGCCCGCCTCCCTGGCGGTGGTCGAGGTCGAGGGCGGCGTCGAGGTGTGGCTGCCCGGTCCCGAGCACGGGTTCCGCCAGATCGCCCAGGGCGGCGCGGCAGCCGGCGAGAACCCGGTTGAAACGCTCGACTTCATCGAGGTGGACGGCGCGGTCGTCCCGGTGACCCCAGAGGTGCGGGGGGCCCGGCTGTTCGTGCCGCTCGACCTCGGCGACGCGAACACCGTGCGGGTCGGCGACACCTACGGCAATGTGGGATCCCTGGACCGTTCGGACTAAAGGGCCCGCTTGGAGACGCCTCGAACCCTCGAGCCACGATGGAGAGCACGTGCGCGCACCCCTCTTGCTGATCCTGGCCCTGTCCGCCTGTGACGGAGCCGGAAGCGAACTCTGCGACGATGGCTTCGAGCCCCTCACCTGGTACGCGGACGCCGACGACGACGGCTACGGCGACGCCAGCGACCCCGGCGAGGTCACCTGCACCCCCGCGCGCGACCAGGTGAACGCCGCTGGCGACTGCGACGACAGCAACCCCGACGTCTTCCCCGACGCTCCCGAGCGCTGCAACGGCATCGACGACAACTGCGATCCCTCCGACGATCTGACGGACGGCCAGGTCGCGTTCAACGGGGTTCCCACCGACGACCTCGCCGGCGACCTGCTCCGCCGCGACGGCGCCGCCACGGTCACCATCTGCGGCACCCACGACCTGTCCAACCTGGTCATCCCCTCGCGGATCACCTCGGTCACCTTCGAGGGCAACCCGGACGGCTCCTCGGTCCTGCAGACGTCCGGCTTCGACATGGAGTGGTCGACCCAGCTGACCCTGCGCGACCTGCAGTTCGACGGGGTGCACCTGCTGTTCGCCCCCGGGCAGGAGCGGCTGGTCAAGGTGATGACGCTGAACAACGTCGAGATCGTCGACGGGGCCCGCATCGAGGTCGGCTTCGCCGAGGGCATCGTGGTCGACGGGCTGACCGGGGCCGGCCGTCTCGCGGCCTACTCCAACGAGCTGGACATCAAGAACGTCGACCTCGGCAACCTGGTGGTGTCGGGCAACGGCGACGTCGTGGACTGCTCGGCGGAGGTCTTGACCGTGGTCAACTCGGTGCAGGTCAGCGACTCGGAGGCCCGACGCTTCCTCTCTGTCGCCGGCGGACCGCTGCTCGAGAACATGACCCTGACCAACCTCAACGGCTTCGAGATCACGCCCCAGGGCCGCACCCGGTTCGTGAACTCGCCCGTCGGCGGCCCGGGCAGCAGCGACTTCAAGATCAGCGGCGAGCAGGGTGGGGTGGTCGAGGGCCTCGACTTCTCCGGCGAGCTGCTGGTCCTCGGCAACGGCGGCAGCGTCGAGCTGCGCCAGCCCCAGCTGCACGACGGCGGCGGCATCCGCGCGGTCGGCCAGGGCACCCTCCGCATCACCGGCGGGACCATCACCGGTCAGACCGGCTCGCCCGGGAGCGTGCTCAGCACCTCCGACGACAACCTCGTGTTCGACGTCATCGTCCGCGACACCGTCATCAACGGCAACGGCACCTCCGGCGTGCCCCTGTTCCAGATCGACGACCGCGACACGCTGGAGCTGAACGCGGCGCAGATCGGCACCGGAGCCGACGCGAACACCGGCACGCTCATCGACTTCGGCGGCGTGCAGTACGACAACACCGGCGAGGTCAGCGTCACCTGCGAGGCGGGGTCCTGCACCGAGGGCTGAGCCCGCACGTCCGTCCCCTTCGCCCTGGAGTCCCGATGCGCCCGCTCCTGCTCCTGCTGACCGCGTTCTGTGCGGCCTGCGAGTCCGAGCCCACCGGCAACCCCGACGTCGGCGCGTGCGAGGACGGCGGAGCTCCCCGGCGCTTCTACGTCGACCTCGACGGCGATGGCTACGGCTCCTCCACCGACCGCGGCCTCGCGGCGTGCATCCAGCCGGCAGATCTGGTCGACAACCGCGCGGACTGCGACGACGACGACCCCGCCCGCAATCCCGAGGCGGCGGAGATCTGCAACGGTATCGACGACAACTGCGTCCCCGAGGATGATCTCGTCCAGGGGGGCCTGACCATCAATGGCGTGCAGCCCGACGACGCCGACCTGGTCCTGTCCAAGGCCAGCGGCGAGGTCGAGGTCGCCCTGTGTGGCGGCAACCACGTGCTCGACCTGGGCGCCGTCACGGACGCCGTCACCACCCTGCGGGTCCGCGGCGCCCACGAGACCGCGAAGACGAACCTGGAGGCTCGCCTGAGCGGCAGCACTCCGATCTGGGGCTTCCCCGCGACGACGACCGTGGTGCTGCAGGACGTCACCATCGTCGAGGCGCTGGTCTATCGGGATGGCCGGTCGAACTTCCTGGCGCTGGTAGACGTGCAGGTCGACACGGCGACCGCCGTTCCGTCCAGCGACACCCTGCTGTTCGAGGACGTGGCGATCCAGGGCGGCTCCCTGACGCTGCACGGTCCGATGACCCTCCGCCGCGGTCTGCTCCAGGGCAGCAGCGCATGGGTGTTCGACGAGGTCCTGCTCGAGGACACGGTCGTCTACGACGCGCCCGAGATGACCGTGCACCCGAACTCCACCCTGACCGGACTCGTGGCCTCCCGCTCGCGGGTGGAGCTGTGGTCCGAGGCCGATCGCACGACCACGCTGGACCGACCGATCATTCAGGATGGAACCGGATTCGAGGCGCGCGGAGACGGCGCGGTCACCGTCCTGGGTGGCACCCTGGTCGGCAACACACCGGCGCTGTCGGTGGTCGATGATCCGTCCGTCGTGCTCGACGGCACGGCGCTCCTCCGCAACGTGACCAGCGGGCCGAACGGCGCCGTGCTGGACGCGGGCGGCGCCGCTCGCCTGGAGCTGGTCTCCGTCGGGCTCGGGTCGGACGCCAGCGCCAACGACGCGCCGCTGATCCGGATCGGCGAGCACACGTTCGACGGCAGCGGCGTCATCGATGTGGTCTGCACCCAGGACGGCTGCGAGTAGCGCCGCCCTGGGGCAGGTCCGCCACCTACTGCTCCGGCAGGGTCAGCGTCTCTTCCGTCAGGTTCGGATCCGCCGCGATGTCGGCCTCACGGAACAAGATGGGCCGCATCGACTGCTGGGCGTACAGCTCGGTCTGGTCCACGTAGTGCGGGCTGCTCGGGTCCTCGGACTGGCTGTAGGTCAGCACGGCGCGGGCCTCGGGACCCTGCGGGCCGAACTGCAGCGCCATGATCCAGGAGTTGCCGTTGGTGATGACGTAGCCCTCGTCGGTGAGGCCGGTCTCGCTGTTGATGACGGCGCCCCTGGAGGCCGGCGGGAACAGCGTCGAGTCGCCGCTCTTGCCGGAGTACGTGCCGATGCCGATGTAGCCCTCGAAGTAGTGTCCGCCGGGGGTCGGGGTCGAGGTCGTGCCCTTCTTGCGGACCTGGATGTCGCCCAGCTCGGCGTCGAGTGAGAGCCCGGCCTGGTCGATGCGCACGGTGGCGATGGCCAGCGCCTGCAGCACGGGATCGGGGCCCTCACCCGGCGGATCGACCAGACCGTAGGGTGTACCGATGGGATCGGCCGGATCGAAGGCGTTCGCGAACAGGGGGCCGGCGTCGACCAGGCTGTCCGGCATGATGGGGCCGCTGGCGAGGAACTCGCGCCAGACGTGCGCACCCTGGCTGGAGGTGCCGCCCATGCCGTCCCACGCGGCCAGCACGGCACAGGCAGGCGCAATGTCGACGTCCTCGGGGCCGCCACCCAGGTTGACCTGCACGGTGCCCTCGTGGGCCTCGCAGCGCGTCACCACGTCCTCGCGGACCAGCTCCGACACCGACGAGCGGAAGGACAGGGCGGCCGTCTCCAGCTCGTCCAGGGTCCACACGCCATCTTCGCCGCGCTCCGGGACCAGGCCCTGCAGGTAGAAGTGGTTCATGCGCGTGCGGGTGGTCGCGGGCGTGCCAGTGGGACCGTAGATCCGCGGGTAGCCCTCGAGCTTCTCCGCCGGGTTGGCGAGCCAGTGGTTCTGGTTGGCGTTCGTGACGTAGTCATCGCGCAGCAGCTGGGGGGACTCGTCGAAGGGCACCGCGCCGGGGCGGGCCGCTGCCGGGTCCTCGGTCCAGGCCGCGCGCGGATCGCCGCCGTTCATGAGCGGCAGACCGAAGTTGCGGTACTGCTGGGCAAAGAGGTTGGTCGCGACAAAGGTGTCGTAGGCC